>JAPLPA010000124.1 GCA_026400415.1 Afipia sp.
GATAGACTTTTTTCGCCGTGATGTCGTAGACGGCGGTGTCGCGATTGAACGGCGGCTTCAGGCTGATCTCGCCTTTGTCGATCGCATTGCCGGTGAGAATTCCGCCATCGGAGCCTGCGTATGCGAGCGTAGGACCCGCGTCAGGTTTGCGAAACAAGCGATCGAAAACGGATTTCGCGGAGGCAGTGAGGGTTGCGGCCTTGTTCGCCAGCGCAATCTCCTTGCGCACGATGCTGTCCTTCATGCGCTCGCGTAATCCCGGAGGGCGCGTCGGCGGCAACGGAATGCTTGCGGCCTGCACTGGCTTTGCCGGGAGCGGTGCTGCGTCCGGCTCGTCCGGAATCACAATGGCGGAATCGGCGGAGGCGACTTCGAATTTTCCGGGCGAGGGCAGTGACCCTGTGGTGTCGTCGGAGCGCGTGATGAATCGATCGGTGAAAGCCACAATCGTCGTGTCGAATGACGGGCGGGTTGTGCGCGTCAGGCTGAGGCCGCCGACATATGTATAGATCGCCCAAGTCACGGTGAGGGTCGTCAGCACGAGTGCTGCGAATCCAAGCGTGACCGAAAAAGCTTTCCGGAATGAGAGTGCTGGCGACGGATCGACGCCGTAGGCGAGCGCGGAATATCTCATCCGCATCGCATTCCCAACTTCAGCACGCACGCAACTCCCCAACACACGCAAATTCTTTACGCAACTGGCACGCAAACACTTCGTAAACCATGTCCGCTTTTGACGCCGGCCTGTTGCTGCGTCACCACGAACACGAAGCCCCATCATTGTTCAGTTGCCCGCGAACATCATGTTTCGCGTTAGCAATTCGCAATAATGCGGAGCGGCATTAAGGCGTCATTTCGTTAAACGGAGATTAAATTCGTGGCGATGTGAAATCGCGTGAGCGCGCGTGCTTGAAGTTCCACACGAGCTTCACATTGTTGCCGCAAATGAGCGTCGGGCCGCTTATGATTAACGCCGCAATCAGAACGGCGAGGCGAGCACCACGCGAGCCATCGTCTGAGCCGGCAGATAGAAATGCGCGCCCATGACAAAGATCGCCGATCCGGTGAGGATCATGATCGCGACGATTGCGCCGATGCAGATCCGGCTGTCACGTTGTGCCTTGTCGAGGTGAAGCCGCATGGATTCGCGCCCCTTGGACATCGGAACAATACGCGCGCCAGCGCGCAGTTCCAGCAGCAAGACTGACCTATGGGAAAAATCTTATGCACGCTGCAGCGAACGCGGCGCGGCGACGCATGCGAAAAATCGGCTTTGGCGTTGTCAGCGGATTTGGTTCGGCTAGGCTGTGCATCCCATCAAGCCGGAGAGTCCCATGAAACGTATTTTGCTCGTTGCTTCTCTTAGCCTGTTTGCCGCTTCGCCCGTATTCGCTCAAGCCTGCAAGGCTGTCGGAAGCGATGGCAAGCCTCTGGCGGGTGCCGCCAAGACCAGCATGATGACGAAATGCTGCAACGACAACGCCAAGAGCGCGGACGGCAAGCCGTTGGCCGGTGCTGCAAAAGATTCGTCCGTCAAGAAGTGCATGGCCGGTTAGAATTGGCTAGCTAACGCCTGGCGCGGAATGAAGAAAGCCCCGCAGCGATGCGGGGCTTTTGATTTGGGCTGGCTATTGGAACGCGCTCAAATGCACTTATAGGTGCCGTTCGGCATGCGGACTGCCGGGTGGCCTTTGGTCCGGACGCAGTAATCTTCGTTCTGGCCGCCGAACACGCAGACGCCGCGTTCGCGATGGCCGTTGGGACCGCAGCCGCCGAGCGCGGACGCAGGTGTCGTCAGCGACAGGAAGCCGACCGAGAGAATGGCAATTCCGAGCAGCGCAGCAAAAAGGCTCTTCATGGTGTCCTCCATGTTTCACGCCGCTCTAACGGGCGGCCATTTTTTCTAAACCAGGAGGCGGCGTTCGCAACACCCGCGCGCGCTTGTCCGATCACAATGAGTTTTGACCTGTTCATCGCGCGTTCAGCGATGCGGGGTTGGCGCGCGTTTCGTGCGTGAGAGTCAGCGAAAGACCGACGGCAGCACGCGATGAATCCAGGCGAACGGATCGCCGATCAGGCCGATGGCGTTCAAGAGCACAGCGATGGCGAACACCACGAAGAAAAACCCGAACGCCGAATAGGCCCAGAAGCCTGCGGGATTTTCGCGGCGGTCGATGGTCCAGCCGCGCCCGGTGTCGATGATCCCGGTCTTGAGGTTCTTCCACAGATAATACGCCGACCACATGCCGAGCAGTTCGAAGAAGATGGCGCGGAGGAAGGGGTAGGTCATGGTGTAGCTATGTCTGCCAACTTCGAGCGTCATGTGGAATTTTGTATTCTTCAATATCGTCAATTAATCCGACATTTTTTGCTTCGTTTGGACGCATTGTGGTTCCAGCTCGCATCATTTGTATTATTGCATCGCTTTTCAACGAAGTTTTATTTGCGATTATTTCTGCCATCATTTCTTCGTAAGTTGATAGCCAGCGAGATGCATCGGCAATTACCGTCGACGTGACATTTAATGCACTAAAATTCCAAGCCATTTGATGAAAAAGAAAGGCTGAATATTTACTGGCAGTGCGTCGTGCGCCAGCCATGAACGGCAAAATTGCCGACGAATCCACCGCCGAGGAATTGTGTGTTTCTATCGTTTGAGGCAACACGTTTAACTCGTTGAACATGGCCATTGCCCCAATGATGTCTCCTCCTCCGCTTGCTATTGAGAGTTTATATTTATCCCACTTGAACTGTCCCGTTAGGTCAAGCTCTCCCATCATCGCACGGCAGGCGTTTATGACTGCTTGTGAAGTGTCTGCGTTTATTGGTTTTCCGAAATAGATATATGCCGTTGCCATAGCTTCCTCTTTCCACAAATGAAATATTCCAAATTCGTGTTGCATGAAAAAGGCCGCCCTTTCGAGCGGCCTTTCTGATTTTTGTCTATCGAAAGTATTCGCTCACGAACATCCCGTCGTAGAGCCACACGTATCGCACTTCATGCACGTCCCATTCCGCACCAGCGTGAAGTTCGAACACTCGCCGCACATGTCGCCTTCGTAACCGCGTGCTTTGGCTTCGGCGCGGCGGTCGGCCTTGGTGGGACCGGCAGAAGCCGTTGCGGCAGAGGCTGATCCTGCCTTGCTCCACTGCTGGGCTTCCAGCCTTTCCGTCGGTGACAGATGTTGCTCAGGCTCTGCGGCTTTAAGGGCCGTCGCACCACCCGCAATCGCCGTGACGTTGCCGGTGCCGATGGCATCGCCCGCGCCGCCCACGACGGATAACC
>JAPLPA010000179.1:0-1300 GCA_026400415.1 Afipia sp.
GTATTCGTCGGGCACCACAGGGCGCCCAAAGGGCGTGAAGCGCGTCGCGGCAGAAACTTCCATCGTCGTGCCGAACGCGTTCTTGAAACTTCTGTGCGTGGACATGTACGGCATGTCTTCGGAGAGCATCTATCTGTCGCCCGCGCCGCTCTATCATGCGGCTCCCTTGCGCTTCAACATGATGGTCGGCGTGCTCGGCGGCACGTCCATCATCATGGAGCACTTCGACGCAGAGGAATATCTCGCACTGGTTCAAAAACATAAGGTCAACGTTTCGCAACTGGTACCGACGATGTTCGTACGGATGCTGAAGCTGCCGGACGATGTCCGTGCACGTTACGATGTCACCTCGCTGAAATGCGCGATCCACGCTGCAGCGCCCTGCCCGGTCGAGGTCAAGGCGAAGATGATCGAGTGGTGGGGGCCAATCATCGTCGAATATTACGCCGGCTCAGAAGGCAATGGCGTCACCGTGTCTAACTCTCAGCAATGGCTGACGCATCGCGGCACAGTCGGCAAGGCCGTCGTCGGAAAAATCAAGATCGTGGACGACGACGACAATGAATTGCCGGTCGGCGAAATCGGCGGCGTCTATTTCGCAGAAGGCCCGCAATTCGCCTACCACAATGACGCCGACAAAACCAAGCGCGCCTACAATGCCAAGGGTTGGTCGACCATCGGCGACGTCGGTTATCTCGACGGCGAAGGGTTTCTCTATCTGACCGACCGCAAGGCCTACATGATTATTTCAGGCGGCGTGAACATCTACCCGCAGGAGACCGAGGACATTCTGATCTCGCATCCTGCCGTGGCCGATGTTGCGGTGTTCGGCGTCCCCAACGAGGAGATGGGCGAGGAAGTGAAGGCCGTCGTGCAGCCGCACGATATGGCGATGGTGAATAAGGCGCTCGAAGCCGATTTGATTTTATTCTGCCGCAAGCATCTGTCGCCGATCAAATGCCCCAAGAGCGTGGACTTCGAGGCGGAACTGCCGCGAACGCCGACGGGCAAACTTGTGAAGCGGCATTTGCGGGATCGCTACTGGCCAAAAAAGCCATCCGCCTGAGTTCGCGTCTCAGTCTTTTTTCAGCCAGGTTTCGACCAGCATCACGTCCGGCGGCTGCAGATATTTGGTCGTCCACATATCGACGACCCACTCGATCTTGCTTTCGTTTTCGACCAGCACCGCAGTGTTGTGCGGCAACTGCATCGCCAGAATATTTCCGCGATAACGCGGATTTCCAACGGAGTGGTGTTTCAGAAGTCCCCACTCCTGCAGCACGAACAGAAAACTCGACGT
>JAPLPA010000179.1:1386-3265 GCA_026400415.1 Afipia sp.
AATATCCGCGTTGGCGACGCGATTGCTGGTGCCAATCATCGGCCCGACCCGCTTGTCGAACCAGACAACAGCCTTTTGAACAGCGGCGCGTTCCGCAACTGCCGACGCTTTACCGGCAGCGAGAATTTTTGTCAGCTCGGCTTTGTCAGCTGCGGTGAAATCGAGCGTGGCGCGCCGGCGGCAGACGAAGCCGTAGCAGATCGTCATGGCGTCTTCTGTCGGCGGGCTGATGGACACCGATGTGTACATCTCCGCTTGTTCGGGGCTCAGACGCAACGCGGATGCAGGTTGCGCCGCGCTCGCAATGGCGAGCGCCGTTGCGGCCATGATGACACGCAATGAAGCCCTATGAGACGATGTTCGGTGAGATAAGGCTTTGCGCAATTCTAAAATCCAGGAAAGGCTGCTCTGTGAAATTATGGCGGATTTTTCCGGCGATCAACAGCGAGATTACGGCACCTCATCAACATTCACGTGAAGCGGTTCCAGTTGACCTCATAATACCAGAGGCTTGTCCGGCAGCTCATTGCGGTGCGGGCCGGACGACGGATAGTGCGTCGCCAGAAGCGCCGTCACGTCGGCAATCCCCTTGAGCGCGCCGCGCTCGAAATTCCCGGCGCGAAACTCGACCTCCATGGCGTTGCAGATGTTTTGCCACGCCGGTTGGCCGACTTTGGCATCGATACCGCGATCCGCAACTATCTCGACCTTGCGGTCCGCGAGCAGGAGATAGATCAACACGCCGTTATTCTTCGCGGTATCCCACACACGCAGCCGCGCGAACACGTCGATGGCGCGGGCGCGCGGTGACTGATTGGTGAACAGCGGCCGCCCATCAAGCGCGCCTTCGACAACGAAACGAATCTGGCCAGCATGCGTGGTCTCGCTGGCCCTGATGGCCTTTTCGATGTTGACCAATGCGAGCCGCGGGAATGCGCGCCGGACTCGCCAGCGATTGAGAAGCAGATGCTTGCCGATACGTTTGATGCTCATGTCACCAACTGCCCGATGCGCCGCCGCCGCCGAAGCTGCCGCCGCCTCCGCTGAACCCGCCCCCGCCACTGCTTGATCCGCCGGAACTGAACCCGCCGCTGGAGCCGCCGCTACTTCCGGACGCAAAACTGTCACCGAACAAGGTCAGCACAAAAACGATGATGCCGGCAATCGCCGCAATCGGGAGCGTGCCGGCGACAAACCACATGATGAGGCCGATGCCACCACCCGCCACCGCAGCACCCAGCAATCGGCCCAGCATCGCTCGGAAAATTCCGCCGACAAAAAGCGTGCCGATAAAAAGGAACGGAAAATAATCGCCGATTGCGCTGAGATCGACCGGATTTGACTTTTTCACCGGCGCAGGCAGCGGCTCTCCGTCGATGACGCTGAGAATTTTGTCGATGCCGTCCGAAATGCCACCAGCGAAATCGCCATTCTTGAAACGCGGCGTGATGATCTCGTCGATGATACGCTTCGACGTGAAATCGGTCAGTACACCTTCAAGGCCATAGCCGACCTCGATACGAAGCTTGCGGTCGTCCTTGGCAATGATGAGCAACACACCATCATCGATTTTCTTGCGCCCGAGCTTCCAGCTCTCGACGACCCGTAGCGAGTATTGCTCGATGGTTTCCGGCGAGGTCGTTGGGACAATCAGAACCGCAACCTGGCTTCCCTTCCGCTCCTCGAAATCTTTTAACTTTTGTTCGAGCGATGCGATATCGCTGCCGGACAACGTGCCGGTTTGATCGACGACGCGTGCAATCGGCGGCACTGCGACGTCCGCGAAACTCGCGGACGCGCAGCACAACAGCAGTGCAACTAATGCTGACTTCGCCAATCGCATCGCGTTTGCCCGACGCTGTGCAGCCTACTTCGCCGG
>JAPLPA010000030.1 GCA_026400415.1 Afipia sp.
AACGCAACGCCGTGGAGTTCCGCGAGGTCACGCTTGAAACGTTCGATGAGACCTTGTTCTCCCGCGCGGATGTTCATCGACGCCAAAGATTTTTCATCAAGCGGAATGGTCTTCGTCCACTTCGCCTTCTTCTTCAACCCTGCGGTCGTTTGTTTGTTCTTACTCTTGAGCGCATCGAGACTTACGAACACGGGGGAACCCACTGCCAACCCTATTTGGTGCCGCGCGGCGGCGTCAAAAGCCGCAACGATATCCTTTGCGTCAAAGCCCAGCACCTCGATCGAACTTCCTGAAGTATCCGCAGGGACTGCAATGACGACCTGGTCAACGTCGGGGACCGTTCGCCAATCTCCGTGCTCGTCGCGCATCAGACCAACTTTTCGTTTGAGTGACGTCCTCACGGCGACGGTCCGATCGCCAAGATCGCTCGAGATCTTTAAGCGCGTGCCTGGTACGCCGCCGCGCTTGGTGTCGGCCACAACCCGATGGCCGCTGCTTTCCAACGCCCCCTGCGCCGCGGCCCTCAACAATTTCCGTGTAATCCGCATGAACCTCTCCGTACGTGGTAAACAATTACCATCTATAATTGTTTGACAATTTGATTGTTGCATACTACATTATCGATGTCACTGGGGGTGGCTTGGGGGCCAACAGAAGGCGAAGTGAACATGCGTACGAAGAAGAAACTTCCGGCGGCAAAAGCCGTCAAAACTAATACTAGCAAGCCGCAATTTGTATTCACGGCGAGCGCGACCCTGATCCTGAGTAACGGAGCTAGGCTCCCGGTCATCCTGCGCGTTCGGTCGCATGAAGAAATCATGCTCGGACACGCGGAGATCGAAGGTAACTTCCGGCAGGTGCCGGCAGTCGCCATCCATATGGGATTTCGGGTCGAAATTTTCGGACGGCGCTGCTCCACCGAATTGCTGGAGTGGAATTTAGACGAACGACATTTGACGGTCGACGCCGGACCGATATTCCGCGCGATAGGGCGCGCTTTTCCAGCACATTTCTAACGTCGACAAAAGGAGACGCCCGCGGATTCCGCGGGCGTCTCCTTTTGCCGTTCACATTCACGAGCAGACCATGAATCACATTGCCAACTCGCGGGAGCCGCGGTTCCTCGCGATCAATGCCGTCAAGCCCTACGCACACCACGCACGGCGGCACAGCAAGAAGAAGATCGAGAAGCTGAAGACGCTGCTGCGCCGCTTCGGCCAGCTTGCACCAATTCTCGTCGACGGCGACAACGTCATCATTAGCGGCCACGCGCTGCATACGGCCATGCGCGAGCTCGGCGCCGGCGAGATTGCCGCAATTTCGATCGCTGGGCGCACCGACGCCGAGATCAAGGCGCTGCGGCTCGCGCTCAACCGCTTGCCGCTTGAGGCCGGGTGGGACGACGAGAAACTACGGGCCGAACTGAAGGAGTTGATCGACCTCAGCGTCGACCTCGACCTTACCGGCTTCGACGCCGCCGAGATCGATCACTATCTTGATCTCGACCTGCCGACGGCGAACGTACTCGAGGATGGCGGCGCTATACCTCCCCTCGAGGCAGCCGCCGTGACGGTTGCGGGCGACATCTGGATCTGTGGCAACCATCGGGTCGGCTGCGGCAATGCCCATGATCGAGACTTTGTCGACCGGGTTCGCGCCGGCGTGC
>JAPLPA010000374.1 GCA_026400415.1 Afipia sp.
ACTGCCGGCTCGTCGGTTCAATTCTTTATCGGCATCGTATTAACGATATCGTCGGCCTTGACCCACCCCGGTGTGCCAATAGCAAATCTTGTCTTCGCGCGCGCCGCGATTTCGCGCGCCGTCTTCTGGTCGCCGCGCAGAAAGGCTGCCTGCGCGGAGGCGAGGTCGGCTTCCGCAAGGTTGCCCTTTTTACCGTAAGCCATCGCGAGTTGAGTGTAGCCGATCGGCGCTTCAGGTTCCCGGATCAACGCAGATTTCAGAATCGAGATTGCATCGTCAGCATAAGCCTTGTTATCGGACGCCACGAGGGCTTGGCCAAGTAACATCTCGATGAGCGGCGCGTTATTCGACAGTTGCATGGCTTTTTTCAGCGGCGCGATAGCTTCAAGAGGTTTCGCGCCTTCGAGCAAGGCCTGCCCCTTCAACTCATAAAAATAAGGGTTATTGGGTTGCACGTGAATCAGTGCGTCGATCAGCACAATGGCGTTACGCAGATCGCCGTGACGATAAGCGGCAATCGCGCGCGCGTACCGCGCGGGCAGAGTGTCGTTGGTCAGCGGATATCGGCGATAGACAGAATCGGCGCGCTCCATGAAGCCTGAAATTTTTGCGCGCATCATGTCGTGGCGTAACTGCAACGCCGGGTCATCTTTCTTGTCCCAATAGGGACTGGATTTCGCCAGCTCTTCAAGTGCGCGCACACGCTCGGCGGGCATCGGGTGCGACATATTGTAAGGGTCGGCCCCATTTGCTGAGAAGAGGCTCTGTTCTGAGAAACGCTTGAACGTTTCGTACATGCCTTTCGCGGATTGCCCGGTGGCGTTGAGGAATTTGACGCCCGCTTTGTCGGCGTTTTCTTCCTGCGCCCGCTGATAAGACAGCATCGTGCGCATGACTGCCGCCTGCGGTGCCGCAATCGCTGCGGCACCTGCATTGCCGCCGACGCCCGCGCGCGCACCTGCAACCGCTGCGCCGATGCCGAGTAGCATTGCAATAATCAATTGCGTTTGCGCCTGCGCGACCTGTTCTCGCAATTTCGCAAGATGCCCGCCCGCCAGATGCCCTGTCTCATGCGCCAACACGCCGATGATTTGATTTGGCGTTTGGGAATCGCGCAATGCTCCATAGTTGACGAAGATACGGCGGCCGTCGGCGACGAAAGCGTTGAATGCGCTGTCGTTGATAATGACAACCTGAATGTTCTGCTTTTCGAGTCCTGCAGCGCGCAGGATCGGACGCGTATAGTCGCGCAGCAGTTGTTCGGTCTCCGCGTCGCGCAGAAGAGGTGGACCCTCTGCTTTTTGAGCGGCAACGGGGAGGGACGTCAGGACGAGCGCAGCCGACGTCACGAGCGCGGTGGCTCGCATGCCGATCTTACGAAACGGAGCGCTGCCAAATTTTGCGTTCGCGGTTTTGGCGACAGGTGACTTCACGCGGCGGTTTCTCATGGCTGCATCGGCAGCGTTGGACGGCGTCAGGCATTGGTGAAAAAGCAAATTCAATGCTAAAACTACTTCTAACAAACCCTTGAATGCGGCAGCACAGCGGCGCGCATCGACAGTCGTGCCAAATTTCCAGATCTTGAGGAATACCAGACTTTCAATGCTCGATACGCTTCGATCTGACAAGGCCAAAAGCCTCCTGACGCCGTCCGTACGCGGCAACGTGCCGCCATTCATGGTCATGGATGTGATGGCGGCTGCGGCGCGAATCGAAGCCGAAGGCGGCAACGTCATTCATATGGAGGTCGGTCAGCCTGCAGCACCTGCGCCCAAGACGGCAATTGCTGCTGCACGAGCGGCGCTCGATATCGGCCGCATTGATTATACGTCGGCGCTTGGAATTCCGTCACTGCGCCAGCGTATCTCGCGTCACTATCGCGAGACCTATTCGGCGGATATCGATCCGGCACGTATCGTCATCACGACTGGCTCGTCCGGCGGATTCATCCTGGTATTCCTGTCGATGTTCGAGGCGGGAGACCGCGTCGCAATGACAGTGCCGGGTTATCCGCCGTACCGGCATATTCTGAGCGCGCTCGGTTGCGAGCCGGTTTTGATCGAAACCACGAGTGCAACACGTCATGCACTCACTGGCGAAATGCTGCTTGAGGCGCATGCCAAGACGCCGCTGAAAGGCGTTCTGGTCGCAAGCCCCGCCAATCCGACCGGCACCATGATGACACGCGAAGCGTTATCCCACCTGATCGCTGCCGCCGATAGTGCGGGCATCCGTTTTGTGTCGGACGAGATTTATCACGGTCTCGACTACG
Organism: Afipia sp.; assembly: GCA_026400415.1. GTDB lineage: Bacteria > Pseudomonadota > Alphaproteobacteria > Rhizobiales > Xanthobacteraceae > Afipia. The sequence continues at coordinate 2,273 of JAPLPA010000374.1, forward strand.
CATTTCCGGCCGTGACCGCCGCGCAATTGTCGCCGAACGCACTCGTCATAAATTCATTCTCGAAATATTTTTGCATGACAGGCTGGCGCGTCGGCTGGATGGTCGTGCCTGAGGCGCTCGTGCGATCGGTCGAGACGCTGCAACAAAATCTGTCCATCTCGGTGCCGACACTCTCGCAGATCGCTGCTGAGGCGGCATTCGAGGGCCGTGCGGAAATGGAAGTCATCAAGCATGGCTATGAGGACAATCGCCGCATCCTGATCGAAAGCCTGCCCAAAGTCGGCCTCACGAAATTTCTGCCTGCGGACGGAGCTTTCTATCTTTACGCTGACGTCTCGGATTTCACGCAGGACAGTTACGCCTTTGCGAAGGAAATGCTTGAGCGTGCGCACGTCGCAGCAACGCCGGGGATCGACTTTGATCCGGTCCACGGGCGCTCGTTCATCAGGTTTTGCTACGCGCGCTCGACGCAGGAGACCGTTGAGGCGGTTGCGCGTATCACCCGCTGGCTATCGAAAGGCTGACGACAAAATAAAAACCCGCCGGGGTTTTTGCCGACGGGTTTTGATTTTTCGTTTGCGTGCGCGAGTTACTCGCCGCGTTTGGACCACCATCCGGCGCGGCGGGGCTGATCGCCGCTATCGGCCGGTGCAGATGCCGTCTCCGAACTAAGAGGTGCTACTGAAGCAGGCGACGCCACCTCGACAGGCTGCGCTTCGGTTTCTGCCCGGCCGCCGCCGAAGAAGGCGCTGGCCTTTTCGCGAACGGTCGAGCGTTTCCGGGGCGTTTCCTGTTCAGGATTCGAATCTTCCGGCGTTGAGATGTGGTGCGAAATCGGCTCGGGGGTCGCATCGCGTACAGGCCGCTCGTCTCTGCGCGGTGTTTCGTTACGCGACGACAGATCGGCGACTGCCCCGGCGGCCTCCGAAATCGGCGGCGAGCCGATATCATCGGCAATCGTTGCGGCAATACCTGACTCAGGCTGAGCGTTATCCGGTCCGCCGCGCCGGCGGCGTCCGCCACGGCGGCCACGGCGGCGAGGCCGGCGCTCGCCGGTAGCGCCTTCGGCACGAGGCTCACCGTTTTGTTCGGCGCTGGACTCTTCGGAGTCATCGTCGCCTTCGTCGCTATCGTCTGCCCCGTCTGCTGAGGCGACGGTATTAGGCGCAACGTCGCTTGGAGCCGCGTTGTCGCGTGGCTCGCCGCGTCCGCCGCGCCTGCGGCGACGACGCTTGCGCTTCGGTTCGCCGTCACCGTCGGTCGCTGTGGATTCACCGGAGGTATGACCTTCTGCGGTCTCCTCATCGTCGCCTTCAAACTCGGCTTCGGCTTCGAATGTTTCGTCTTCCTCGTATACGTACGTGTCTTCGACTTCAGCCGGGAAGGCCGCAACCTGCGCTGCAAGAATGGCTTTTGCTGCGTCGGGCGTGTGGACCATTTCGCCGCGATCGATGACGAATGACTGCTGGCCGCTGATGGTTGGGTCGGCGACGACGGCGAGCGTCACTTTGAAATTGTTTTCGAGATCGCGTAAGTGCCCGCGCTTGTGGTTGAGCACATAGAGTGCCACGTCGGTGCGGGTGCGCACCGTCAGATTGTGGGTCGGACCCTTCATCAGGTTCTCTTCGAGCCCGCGCAGCAACTGTAGAGCAACCGACGAGACCGAGCGAACATGGCCGGAGCCGCCGCAATGCGGACATGGCTGTGTCGAGCTTTCCAGCACGCTGGCGCGGATGCGCTGGCGCGACATTTCCAACAGGCCGAAATGCGAGATGCGTCCGACCTGAATGCGCGCGCGATCCTGCCGCAGGCAGTCGCTCATCTTGCGCTCAACCGAGCGGTTGTTGCGCTTCTCGTCCATGTCGATGAAGTCGATGACAATCAGACCCGCAAGGTCGCGTAGCCGCAACTGCCGCGCAACTTCCTCGGCCGCTTCGAGATTCGTCTTGAGCGCGGTATCTTCGATGTGATGTTCGCGTGTCGAGCGACCTGAGTTCACGTCGATCGAGAC
>JAPLPA010000087.1 GCA_026400415.1 Afipia sp.
AACTCATCCACACGCCAAGACCCAGCGGGTAGGCAAGAAACATAATCAGGAAGCCGGCCGCCGGCAGCATGAACCAGAACGCGATCCAGTTTCGGTTTACGACCAGCCGCTGCCACGGCGACAGCGAACTGACGTAACCTTTTGGCGCGGACATTGGTGCGGGAACTGCGGTCATATACCGAACCTACCTGAATTCAATAAAATCGCCGGCGCGAAAAAATCCGCGCCGGCGGTTAGCGTTAGCGATACAGCCGCTTGGCCTGACGTTCTGCAAAGGCAATCGAGCCCTTGAGGTCTTCGCGGCCGGTGCAGTAGTTGGCGAACATATCGACGACGAGGAAGTCAGAAATCGCCGCTGCCGCGTTTTCACCGAGCGTGCCGAGACCGCCGGGGGTCAAGGTGCGCTTGGCAACATCGCGATACACGGTGGCCTTTGGATCGGCGGTCCATACCGGGTTGTTGTCGTAACCGTTGAGGAACGACGACAGATAACCTTTCGCCGACGAGAGCCATGGATTGTACTGATCGGCTTCCATCAGGAATGCGGTCAGTGCCTTACACGCCTGCGGAGACTTCGTGAAATTGAAGGTCAGCATCGTGAACGGCAGATGCAGTTCGGTCGGTTTGCCGGCCGGGCCGATCGGCATGTAGGCGTGATTCATGTCGGCCGCGATTTCCTTGGCGGAACCTTGCGCGGTGACATAGATCGAAATGCCGTTGCAGGTCGCATGCAGCTGACCGGCGATGAACGCCTTGTTGTTCGACGAGTCGTTCCACGACGCGGTGCCGGGAATGAATTCACCGTAGAGCGCCTTAACGTAATCCAGTGCCTTGGCGGTTTCCGGTGAGTTGATGATGACCTTGTCGTCCTTGTCGACGAGGTATCCGCCGTGGCTCCACAGCGCCCAATGCAGCCAGGTATTGGCGTCACCCGATGCGTGGCCGAGAGCCATGCCAGCAGGCGTGCCGTTCTTGTTGAGGCCCTTGCACAGTTCAAGGAAGCCTGCGGTGTCCTTCGGGAATTCCTTGAAGCCGGCTTTTTCCATCGAGCTGATGCGATAGTTCATCAGCGCGCCGGTAGCAGCGACCGGAATGCCGATCCACTTGCCGTTCTTCTGGCCGTAGGCAGCAGCAGATGGCGCCCAGCCACCGTATTTTTTGCCGAGGTAATCGGCAACATCGGTGACATCGATGCACTTCGTCGGCAGCAGATGCGGCAGCGAATAAAGGCCCCACACCATATCGAGGCCCTGCCCGGTCTGCGCCGCAACAGATGCCTTCGGCTGAATGTCGTCGTAGGATTCATTGGTGACGTTGACTTCGACGCCGGTGGCTTTGCTGAAGGCGGCGATGATGTTCATGAAGGCCGTATCTTCGGCTTCGACGAAACGTTTCCAGCGCATCAAGTTGATCTTGGCGCCCTTCTCAGGCTTCCACTGCGCGGTCTGCGCCCATGCCTGAGCAAAGCCGAGCAACTGATCGGCGGAAAGAGTCGCGGCACCAGCCAAAACAGATGCGCCGCCTTTCAGCAATGCGCGGCGGTTTGGTGTGAATTTTTCCATTGTCTTTCGTCTCCCTGTTGGACCGGCTTCGTTTTGTCCCGGGCCGGTTGTTGATTTGTCGTAGCTAAATTCCACTTATGCGGTTGCGTCAGTTGATAAGACGCTTGCCGGTCTCCTTGTCGAAAATATGTGCTGCCTTCGCGATCGGGCGTAGCTTCACCTTGTCGCCCGGCTTGACCGGGCGGCGGTCGCGAATAACAGCGATAATGTCCTGCTTGCCGATGCGGGCCACAATCTGGGTTTCCGATCCGGTCGGCTCAACCACAACGACTTCAGCCTCGATACCGTCATCGGCAAACTCAAGATGCTCCGGACGGATGCCATAGACAACTGCCTTGCCTTCAAGACCGGCGCGCGTCGCGGCCAGCGGCAGCTTGCTGCCGTTCGCAGTTTCCACGAAAGGCTGTCCGCCGCCTGACAGTTTCCCTTCGAGAAAATTCATCGCAGGCGAACCGATGAAACCGGCGACGAACTTGTTGTCCGGATGATCGTACAGATCGAGCGGCGTGCCCATCTGCTCGACGATACCGTCCTGCATGACGACGATCTTGTCGGCCATCGTCATTGCTTCGATCTGATCGTGCGTCACATAGACGGTCGTCGTCTTGAGCCGCTGATGCAGTTCCTTGATTTCGGTGCGCATCGCGACGCGCAGCTTGGCGTCCAGGTTTGAAAGCGGCTCATCGAACAAAAACACTTGCGGGTCTCGCACGATGGCGCGGCCCATCGCCACGCGCTGGCGCTGACCGCCCGACAACTGACGCGGATAACGGTCGAGCAGCGGCGTAAGAGCCAGAATGTCTGAGGCGCGGCGAACGAGCTTGTCGATCTCTGCCTGGTTTTCTTTGCGCAGCTTGAGCGAGAAACCCATGTTCTGCGCTACCGTCATATGCGGATAGAGCGCGTAGTTCTGGAACACCATTGCGATGTCGCGCTCTTTTGGCTGCACATCGTTCACGACGCGGTCGCCAATCGAGATTGTGCCTGATGTGATTTTCTCAAGACCTGCGAGCATGCGCAGAAGCGTGGACTTGCCGCAGCCCGACGGCCCTACAAGCACAACAAATTCGCCGTCCTGAATCGGAACCGAGACGCCGTGAAGAACTTCAAAGCCGCCAAACGATTTACGCACGTCGTGGATTTGCACCGACGCCATTCAACTCTCTCCCTGTCGTCCCGGCGTCGTCCGGCCTCAGCCGTCGCAGCTCTGTCTTTTATGTAACGCGATGTTCGAAAGCCGAAGCTTGACGAGCATTGTCCGCAGATCAACAGTCATTAGCAATCCGTTGGTAGCGCTGTCAATAAATGTTGCTTGCCGGAGCCCGTGTGATATGAGCGCTCGATGGCACGGAAACGCACAAAATCCGGCAAAATCCGGCTGACCGAAGTGGCCCAGCTCGCAGGCGTGAGCCACATTACCGCATCCCGCTTTTTCAGAAACCCGGAGGCGCTCTCGCTCGACAAGCGGGAACGGGTGGAAAGTGCGGCAAAAGAACTGGGTTATGTTCCGAACCTGGCCGCGCGCGCGCTGGCATCGCACCGCACCGAAGTCATCGGAGTCCTGATCCCCTCTTTGACCAATAACGTGTTTGCCGACGTGTTGCGCGGCATCTATGACGCATCCGAGACAAGCCGCTACAGCATCCAGTTCGTCAACACGCGTTACAGCATCCTTCAGGAAGAGAAATTGCTGCGGCTGTTTCAAGCGCAGATGCCAGCCGGACTGATCGTCACCGGAATCAACCAGACACCGGAATCCCGCTCGGTGATGGAGGCGATGAACTGCCCGATCGTGCAGATCATGGAAACCGGCGCCGATCCGGTCGATATGATGGTTGGCTTTTCGCACTATGACGCAACGGTTGCAGCCATTTCACACCTTCTGGCGCAGGGATTTCGGCGCATCGGATTTCTCGGAGCCCGAATGGACCCGCGCGTGCAGCGGCGACTGGAAGGCTACTCCAACGCCATGAAGGCGGCTGGGCTGTTCGATCCACGCCTTATCATCACTACGCCCGTCTCCACTGCAGTAACGCGTGGCGGAACGCTGTTCGCCGATCTCCTCGCGCAGGCGCCGGATATCGACGCGGTGCTTTGTGTGAACGACGACCTTGCCCTGGGCGTTCTGTTCGAATGCCAACGCCGACACATTGCGGTACCCGAACAAATGGCCATCGTCGGCTTCAACGATCTGGAGTTCATGGCCTCCACTGTCCCTCCCCTCACGAGCGTGCGCACCAATCGCTACGAGATGGGAACACGCGCCGTGATCATGGTGACTGAGGCCATTGAAGGGCGGCGCACATCCGCTCCTGTGGTCGATCTTGGATTTGAACTGATGGCCCGCCAAAGTTCGGTGGCGCGTGGAAACTGATGACCTCGAAATATTCCGAACATTAAATCCGCAGCTTAAAAAAATGGTAGCGCTGTCTTTTTTGCTAGCCTAAAGTCTTATTCGACAAGGCCGCGGCCCGACAGTGCAGTGCGAGAGAAAACAGTGACAAAAAAAGCCAACGATAATTCCCACAGCGGCGCGAAGCGCAAACTCCGCTCCCAGCTCTGGTTCGACAACCCTGACAATCCTGGCATGACCGCGCTCTACCTCGAGCGCTATCTGAATTACGGACTGACCCGCCATGAATTGCAGTCGGGCAAGCCCATCATCGGAATTGCGCAGACTGGTAACGACCTCTCCCCGTGCAATCGCCATCACATCGAACTGGCCCAGCGTGTCCGCGAAGGCATCCGCGAAGCCGGCGGCATCGCGATGGAATTTCCGACGCAAACTGCAGGAGAAGCTGTAATGGCGCACCGATTCAATGAATACAAGCCTTGGAAAGGGCCTA
>JAPLPA010000494.1 GCA_026400415.1 Afipia sp.
GTCGATCACGCGCAGAATTTCTTGGAAATTGCGTCCGGTGGTCATCGGATAGATCATCAGCAGCTTGATCTTCTTGTCGGGGCCGATGATGTACACGGTGCGAACCGTCGCGTTGTCGGCGGCTGTGCGTCCGTCAGCGCCGCCGGACGTGGAGGCGGGGAGCATGTTGTAGAGCTTCGAGACTTTGAGATCGGTATCGCCGATCATCGGGAAATTCGGTGCAGCCCCCTGCGTCTCTGCAATGTCCTTCGACCACAGAGCATGCTTATCGACCGGATCAACACTCAGTCCCAACAGCTTCACACCCCGCTTATCGAATTCCGGTTTCAAACGCGCAAGCGCACCAAGCTCCGTCGTGCAAACCGGCGTGAAATCTTTCGGATGCGAAAACAGCAACGCCCATTTGTCGCCGATCCAGTCGTGAAATTTGATATGGCCCTCGGTGGTATCGGCCTCGAAATTCGGTGCTTCTGCACCAATCTGAAGAGTCATGTCCGGCCTCATGTATTTGTAGATAAAGGGAAATTCTTGATACTCAGATCATATAGCGATCTTTGCAGCGGAACGAAATGGGCTGCCAAAAAGGACAATATCATTCCTTGCCGTCGCCGCCGCTCAGAAATTCCTGCTGAATTGGGAGGCGTTGCCAATAAAGCGCGCCTGCGAACTCTTTGACGCGTTAACGAAGATGCCCCGAATCTGCCACTGATGCGCCCCACCGAAGCCGGGTCACGCTGGCACTTGGCGTGAACCGTTGGAACGCCGATTGAGACCAATCTGCAACCATCCAAATTAGGAAATCGGCGAGAAACCCTTTCGTTAACACATCATTAATACCCGCATGAAAATGCTGCGGGATACAAAAAGAGAAAAGTGAAGAACTGAAAATGTCTGCCGCTAACACGACTCCGAATGGAGCTCTTACTGACCTCATCCGCACCATCGAAACTTCGCAAATCGCGGACCGCGCTGTCGCCGCTCACGCCCTCGCATTCGTGCGCGATGGTGTCATCACCGGCGAAGGCCCGACCACCAAAGGACGTGTGCATTTCTCGCGCGCTCTGGATTCTCACGATGTTGCCTGGTGCGCGCGTATTCTAACTGCCGCAGCTGTCGCCAATCAGCCAGTCAGCCGCGAAGAGGCTGAGACGCTGTTTGAAATCGACAACGCAGCCTCTGAGCGCAGCGACGATGGTCGCTTCGATGATCTTTTTGCCAAAGCCGTCGTGCATCACGCCGCCTCCGCTTCAGGCTTGCCGGTGCCGCCGCGTTCGGTCGCACTGTCGCCGGAGACTTCGATTGAAAGCTGGGCGCCCACGAAGGCGGTCGGTGTTGACATCGAAGTGCTGGAATGGATCGCAAGCCAAATGCGCGGCAAGCGCCGCAGCAACCGCACGCTCATGACACTGGTTGCGACTTTGATCGGCGCAGCCACGCTGCCGTTGGCACAGACGCTGCCAAACATTCTGGATCTCGGAATGTAATTCGGCAAACCGAATTTCGACCAAAGCGGCGGGGTAAATTCCCCGCCGTTTTTGTTTTACCGGCTCCGTTTCCAATCTTGCGACCAATCTGCCATCCGTGCGAGATAGCAGATGTTCAAATAATTCAATCCCGCCCCCGGCATGTAGATCAAGTCAAAACGCATGTTCAAAAAAATTCTGATCGCAAATCGCGGCGAAATCGCCTGCCGGGTCATCAAAACCGCGCGCCTTATGGGGATCAAGACGGTCGCCGTCTATTCGGATGCTGACCGCGATGCACTCCATGTCGAGATGGCGGACGAGGCGGTGCATATCGGACCTCCGCAGGCTGCCGAGAGCTATCTCGTGATCGAGAAGATCGTCGAGGCCTGCAAAAAGACCGGCGCCGAAGCAGTGCATCCCGGCTATGGATTTTTATCGGAGCGCGAGGCCTTTCCGCGTGCCCTTGAGGCGGCCGGCATCGTCTTTATCGGA
>JAPLPA010000572.1 GCA_026400415.1 Afipia sp.
ACTCGCTCGCAAGTGCTGAACTTTCGCCGGGCAACAAGACCGTCCCGGTTCGCCCAAGCCAGGGAACATTGCCTGACGTAATCTGGATTGGCGGAGAATTTCCGGCGGTGTTTTCAACGCCGCCAATCTTCGTCCGGATGACCATCTCGCCGCGAACGGAAGCCGTGAGAATGTGCCCATCAAGTTGAGCGGTTACTTTATCGCCAATAAGGATCGGTTTGATAAACGTAACGCTTAGCGCGGTTATGCGCTCTTGCTTGAGAGTTGCGTCAAGTGCCCAGAGCAGAGCATGGACACCGTGAATAACGACTTGCCCGGGGTATCTGGTGGACGCCCAATCCGGATTGATATGAAGCGGATTATGGTCTCCCGACAATTGCGCAAAGCGCAACTGGTCGTTCATTGTAGAGATGCGCGTGGTGCTCACCGTTTTATTCCGCGCGGCGTTTGAGTGGCAGGCTATTCGGACGGTCCTGATCAGCGTCGCCTTTACAGATGATCATGCGTCCTTCGGGGCCTTTAAGCGCGTAAAGCAGTTCTACATTCTGCTTCTCGAACGGTTCGAAGTGACCGGGAAGTATCAAGCCGGAAACGTCGCTTTGGCAAGAGAGGCCAGCTACCTTCAACTCGGCGTCGAGGCCAGTACAGTAGAAGTCCAGATACTCAGCCTTGGTTTCCTGCAGCAGTTGCTGGAGAGCGTCGGCGGCCCCGGCAATCACATCCGGCGTTCCCAGAAAATCGACGATGCGGAGGGCGCAAGTTCCAGCGTGGTCGCAGCGTCGCACGATAAGAATAGCCGTAGCATTCTGATCCCGAACCAGCAAGGCTTGATAACGATAAAATGGGTGCTTGAGGTATCGGTTATATAAATGCCGGGCAGTCTTTGCCGGAACCTGATTGGGCATTTCGGAAATCAGGCCATCGGTGACGGCAAGAAAGTTATCTTCGTCCAGGATCGAAAATGTCGTTGTGTTGCTGCTGACTTTTGGACGCCCGAAATTATCCGGGACAGCAGCCAGCCGAAACGAATCTACCCGCTCATTCAGTAAAAAATAACGCGGAAGGACTCCGGTTTTATATCCAAAGAGTTCGTAAATTCCGCGGGTGGATGAATTCAGGCCTACCGTTCCAATCCAGGCATGAGGATGCTTCAGTGTGAGCGAGCGCAACAAATGGACGCCAAGCCCATGGGCATAGTCCGCTCGCACTTTCCAGGTTGTCAGCCAGAGTGTGTTGAGTGCCGTCGAGAGCGACGCGTCGTAACGAGCGGCCGGAATAAATCCCAGCATTCCCACGATGTCGTTTTCCGCAACAGCGATCAGGAAATTGTAACGGTTCTCCGCTTCGTTGCGGTGCTGCCAATCAAGAGGCTCAATACTGTTGCCCAGAATATGCGTCTCAGACCACTGATTGCGAAAAAACGCCATCAGTTGGTCAGCCCGGTCCAGACCGCAGTATTCAAGCGTGACTGGCACGGGGGGCCTGGTCGATTTTGATGCTAACGCAATCAGGCTTCGGGTATGCCGAATCCGAATTCCATTGGAAGACGTTTGACGCGGGCTCGTTGAAACCGGAATGGCGCCAGAACTCCAGGCATGGTCCGTTGCGCGTCGTTGGAATGGCATGGGCGACGATCGCCTTGGTTTGAGTCTTGCGCGCCGCGTCCCATGCAAGGTGGAGCATGGTATTTTCAACTTTGCGGCCCATCGCCCGGCAACTCAGCACGAAATCGGCGATTGCAAGTGCTTGGCCTTGCTGTTCCCAGCTGATAATTCCGGTGAGCCCCAAATCCCCAAAGCGGTCAGCTACCGAAAGGGCGTACATCTCACGTCCGGCCTTCGCCGCAATCCAGTCGCCAAGCTCCTTTTCTACAAGGCGGCGCCCGGAAAGGTTCATCTGGTTTGTCTTATTGAGAAGCTGAACGGTTCGCTTGATATTTGAGTTCGTGACTGGCGCAATCGTGACCTGAATATCCAGTGATTCCAGCCATTCGTCCGCCGACAAAAAATTGACGGAGCTGCGTTTGCGGTCCCGCTCTTCGACATACATCTGTGTGCGGGAGCGATCTTCTTCGGTAATTGCGGGTTGATCAAAGCAATCCAGGAGGCGAAGCGCCTCGGCATAGCGTGTTGGGAGCTTCGGCCATTCTGGAACAAGTACGTCGGGCAAAGCCTCTCGGACCCGGCCACGTTCGGCCGGGTTGTCATCGATGTACACAAAAGATTGCAGGCCCAAGTTGAGTTCCTCAGCGAGCTCCACAATGTTCTGCGCCTTGTCCATCCAGTTAATTCGCCAGCCGGCAATGTCCTTTCTGCGCAAAATCATTTCCGGGTGACTATCTATTGCCGTCAGCGCCGTGGTCTCATCGTTCTTGCTGACCAGCACAACTTGTATGCCGCGATGTGTCAACGTCTTCAGGGCCTTCTGAAATTCGACATATGCCTCGCCGATATGATCGTGCCCTCCGAGGTTCAAATTTTCCCAGCCGTCGTCGCCAACGATGCCGCCCCATAACGTATCGTCCAAATCCACGGCGATGACTTTTCGGCTCAATCCGATGTTTGCACGAATTGCCGCTTTGATATCGCGCGCGGCGGACTGGAAAACTCCTTCTGTAAAAGGGGTCTTCATCGCAAACCAATATTTGGGATCGCGCGCATTTGGCTGCGCCATCTCTATCCATTGAGCGGCATCCAGCAGGTAAATATTACTTACCGAGCGGATGGCGTCAGCGAGCAATACGTTCATTTTTGCCAAGAGGTAGGCATGGCCGTCTTTGGTCCAATCGAGCATCCCAAGCCCGCGTTCTTTTGCAGACCGTACCCAGCTTGCCACAAACAAAACTTTGTATTTCTCAGCGGAGCGTTTCAACTGCTCTGCAAAATCCGCAACCTCATTGAACAAGCGTTCAGGGTCTACTTTTTCTCCTCCGTCAATTTTGGCAAATTCTGAGATTACCCCCTCTGGGCGTGTCCAAACCAACCCGAAATTGCCAGAACTAATCGCCGGTTGATGGTTCAGCGATTGAATCACTTGTCCATATGGCGCAGTCACTGCCCGGCACTTCGGCAGGGAGGCGTCCGCCTCTACGTACCGACCAAGCAACTCAATATTAAAGTCAGAAACGATGTAGATTTCCATTACGATGCGACACGATCCAGGATGAGATCGACAATTGCAGCCGGCGTGCCGAGATTTGCGCTGCCCTCGGCGGCGACTAAATTGCCAAGCAAATCCACTTGTACGCCGAATTGGTTCTCGACGTTTCGCTCAATGGATAGCACTAGCGTAGTCATCGCGAGAGAGTCGAGAACTCCGTCTTGCCCAAACAATTCTACGTCCAGTTTTTTGGGTATCTGACTTGTCGGAGCGCGTAGCTCATTAACAGCATCCAACGCTTGGAACACCAAATCAGTCGCTATTTTCCGGTCCATCGACATTATCGTCATCCATTTCTTTTAGCCATCCGCCAAGCAGGAAAGTCGACATATTCGACATTTCCAAATTAGCATTGAGATGCGTACCAAATTTCGGTTGTGAATTTTAAATTGTCGCCAAGTATTATGCCAGCTTATTGATTATACGGTATTTTTTCGGACCGGCTGGGGCGAACCCATCTAACGATCTGGATTCCCTGCTCGCGGGTGAGGCATAAAAACGAATCGTTCAAGATGACCCGGCCAAGATCGCTATGGCCATTTCCAAACAAGCCGCTGGAGATGCGGTTACTTCGCCTTCTCGACCAACTCCGCCAGCTCTCTGTTAAACCTCGCCGCATCTTCACTGAACGGCGCATGGCCGACGCCGTCGTAGATCGACAGCTTTGAGCCTTTCACCGTCGCGGCGGTGAAATCGGCCATGCCGCGCAGGATGATCTGGTCCGCGGCGCCGTGCGTTACCAGCCCGGGACAGGCGAGTTTTGAAATCGCATCGGTGGTGTCGGCGGGGCGGCCGAGGATCGCGCTGCGCGCATAGGCCGGCACCACCATGTTGAACGCCAGCATGAATTCGAAATCTTCTTCGCTCGGTTGGTGCTCGAAACACGCACGAAGAAACGCACGGGTTCCTTCGATATTCTCGGCAAGTTCTTCCGACTTCATCGCCGCGAAATGCTTGCGTGCCGCGCCGAACAATGCGGGATCGGTGCCGGATCGCGCCGAAACGAAATTGATGGCCGCGACATGCGTCGCGCCATGGATGCGCAGGTAATCCGCCATCACGCGGCCGGCATAGGACCAGCCGACCAGCACGGGCTTTTTCAAGCCGGTTGCCTTGATGACGGCGGCGACATCGTCGCCCCAGGTCCGGTCGTCGCGGTAGGCGTTCACATAGACCGGCTTGTCGGACATGCCGTGGCCGCGCAGGTCGAACGTCACCATGTTGAATTTTTCGGCCATCGCCTTGTCGGCATGTTGCCGCTGCCACGACAGATGACACTGGTTGAAGCCGTGCAGAAATAAAATCTCGCGGCCGTTGGGATTGCCCCACTGCTGCGCCGAGAGTTTGACGCCGTCGGGTGATGTAACCTTGATCGAAGCCATGTGCGTTCTCGTCTTCTGACTATTTCTTCTGCGTGCCGGTCGAGCCGAAGCCGCCCGCGCCGCGCGCGGTGTCGTCGAGGCTCGTCACTTCGATAAGATTTGCGTGCGACACCGGCGCGACGATGAGCTGCGCGATGCGCATGCCGCGCGTCACGACGAACGGTTCCTGTCCCAAGTTCGCCAGGATGACCGCGACCTCGCCGCGATAGTCGGCGTCGATGGTGCCGGGGGAATTCAGCACGGTCACGCCGTTCTTCGCCGCAAGGCCCGAGCGCGGGCGCACCTGCGCTTCGGTGCCTGGCGGCAGCGCGATGGCCAGCCCGGTCGGTACGATGGCGCGCGCGCCTGCTGCAATCGTCACCGGCTTGTCGGCGGGGATCGCGGCCTGCAAATCGAGGCCCGCGGCCTGCGCGGTCTGGTATTCGGGCAGCGGCAGATCGGCGCCATGGGGCAGGCGGGTGACACGGACGTCGATACTCATGTGATTTCCTTTGCGATGCGCGCGATCAAAGTATGCGCCACATCGTTCTTCGATTGTTCGGGCCAGTCCTCGACGCCTGCTTTGGTGACGAGGTGGATGGTGTTGCGGTCGCCGCCCATGACGCCGGATTCTTCCGACACGTCATTGGCGAGAATCCAGTCGCATTTTTTCTTCGCGAGTTTTGCCTTCGCGTGTTCGATGACCTTTTCCGTCTCGGCGGCAAAGCCGATGACGAGAGAGGGCCGCGCTTTGGTGCGATGCGCCACGGTCGAGAGAATATCGGGATTTTCGACCAAAGACAGTTCCGGCGTGCCGGAGGCGCCTTTCTTGATTTTCTGGCCGCCCGTGGATGCGACGCGCCAGTCGGCGACGGCGGCGGCGAAGATCGCCACATCGGCGGGCAGCGCCTGCTCGACGGCGGCGAGCATCTCGCGCGCGCTTTCGACGCGGACGACGTTGACGCCTGCGGGATCGGAGAGGTCCACCGGGCCGGAAACCAGCGTGACGTTCGCGCCCGCAGCGGCGGCGGCGCGCGCGATGGCATAGCCCTGCTTGCCCGACGAGCGATTGGCGATGTAGCGCACCGGGTCGATGGGCTCATGCGTCGGGCCTGCGGTGATGAGGAGGGTCTTGCCCTTGAGGAGTTGCGGTGTCGCGGGACCGAGCAGCGCCAGCGCGGCTTGCGCGATTTCCAATGGCTCCGCCATGCGGCCGGTGCCGGCCTCGCCGCTTTCCGCCATCTCGCCGGCGTTGGGGCCGATGGTCTGGATGCCATCTCCGCGCAGCCGCGCGAGGTTTCTTTGCGTTGCCGGATGCGACCACATCTGCGGGTTCATCGCAGGCGCAATCAGCACAGGCGCAGTGGTGGCGAGCAGGATGG
>JAPLPA010000495.1 GCA_026400415.1 Afipia sp.
ACCCGCCTGCTTGATGCCGTGCTTCGCCCACAGTTTCAGCGTGATCTCATCGAAGCGCTTTAGAAGTTTTGGCAGCCGCCCCGACACGCAATGATAGACGCGCATTTCGTAGATCATATGAAACTCCCGGACCGGAACTGGCGCTTATGGTATAGTCGGCGCGCCGTCCGATGAGCAAGCGTTGACGGGCGTCGAGGCACTCTGCGAGGCAATTTCATGCGTGTCATTCTGATTTGCACAGTCATTCTGACGACAGTTAATTCGGCGGCATACACGCAATCCCCAAGTGTCGTTGACCGCGGCAGCGCGGATGTTTCCGTGGGCGGACATTCCGCCGCGCGTCAGGGCGACACCACCAGCAATGGCGGCGTCATCGTTCAGGGATCGAGCAACGTCATGATCAACGGCAAACCGGCTGCGATTGCGGGCGGCAGGACCGATTGCGGCGGCGTGGTCACGGGCAACAATAAGGGCGTGTTCATCAACGGCAAGCCGATGGTGACGAATGGCGATCTCGCGTCGGGTTGTCCCGGAAAATAGATTTAGACGAGACGGCTTTGCACCATCGCGGCCTGCACGAAGGACGCGAACAACGGATGCGGCTCGAACGGCCGCGACTTCAGTTCGGGATGATACTGCACGCCGATGAACCACGGGTGATCCTCGTATTCGACGATTTCCGCAAGCACGCCATCGGGCGATAAACCCGAAAAGCGCAGCCCGTGCTGCTCGAGGCGGTCTTTGTAGGCGGTGTTCACTTCGTAGCGATGCCGATGACGCTCTGAAATGGTCAGCGCGCCGCCATAGACGTCCGATACGCGGCTGCCTTTCTTGAGCGTCGCGGGATACGCGCCGAGCCGCATGGTGCCGCCGAGATCGCCGGCCTTGGCGCGCTTCTCAAGTTCGTTGCCGCGCAGCCATTCGGTCATCAGACCGACCACCGGCTGCTTGGTCTCGCCGAATTCCGTCGAGTTGGCATCAGCGATGCCGACGAGATTGCGCGCGGCTTCAATCACCGCCATCTGCATCCCGAAACAGATTCCGAAATAAGGAACGTTGCGCTCACGCGCAAACCGCGCCGCGCGGATTTTGCCTTCCGCGCCGCGCTGGCCGAAACCGCCCGGAACGAGAATGCCGTTGACGTGTTCGAGGAATGGCGCGGGGTCTTCGTTCTCGAACACTTCGGATTCAATCCAGTCGAGATTGACCTTCACTTTGTTGGCGATGCCACCATGCGACAGTGCCTCGATCAGCGATTTGTACGCATCCTTCATGCCGGTGTATTTGCCGACGATGGCGATCGTCACCTGACCTTCAGGATTGCGCACGCGCTCGTTGATGACGTGCCATGAGTCCAGCGAGGGCGCCTTCACATCCACAATCCCAAACGCGGCGAGCACTTCGTCGTCGAGTCCTGCCGCGTGATAGGCTTCCGGCACTGCGTAGATGTTGTCGACGTCGCGCGCCTCGATCACGGCGGTTTCGCGCACGTTACAGAACAGCGCCAATTTTCGTCGTTCTTCCTTCGGAATTTCGCGGTCGGTGCGGCAAAGAAGAATATCCGGCTGGATGCCGATGGAACGTAGCTCCTTCACCGAATGTTGCGTCGGTTTGGTTTTGAGTTCGCCCGCGCTTGGAATGAATGGCAGTAGCGTGAGATGGATATAGATCACGTCTCCGCGCGGCAGATCGTTCTTCACCTGGCGGATCGCTTCGAAGAACGGCAGGCCCTCGATGTCGCCGACCGTGCCGCCCACCTCACACAGCACGAAATCGAAACCCTCATTGCCGTTGAGGATGAAATCCTTGATCGCATTGGTGACGTGCGGGATCACCTGGATCGTCGCGCCGAGATAGTCGCCGCGCCGTTCTTTGGTGAGGATGTCCTG
>JAPLPA010000133.1 GCA_026400415.1 Afipia sp.
CTGTTCCGTCAATTCGAATACGTCGTCTTCGGGCTCCGCAGCCGGCGCAGCCGCGGCGGGCTGATCGAAGCTCGCCATCATCGCATCGATTTCAGCCTGGCTGTTCTTCGCGGCCGGTGCGGGAGCCGCAACAGGTGCAGGAGCAGCAACAGGCGCAGCCGCACGGGTGGGAGCAATCTTGGACGGTGGAATGCCGGTCATCGCGGGGCGCGCCGGAGCCGCCGCCGGACGAGACATTTCGGCTTTGGGGACTTCGGTCTTCGGTGCTGGCGCCGGTGTGGGTGCTGGCGCCGGAGCGGCCGCAGCAGCAGCTGGCTTGGCTTCATCATCGGAAATGATGCGCCTGATCGACGCCAGAATCTCCTCCATCGAGGGCTCCTGCGTCTTGGCCGGTTGCGTCATCTCCGACTCCACATGATCGGCTTCGCAAAAACGGGCGAAAGCCGCACTCCACCTCACGAATCGCGTTGCGACCCGAATCGCATTGAGACCCTTGTCAAAGTTATGTCACCGCAACAATTGATTGCAAGCAAAGGCCTTTGGACATTGGCATTTGACCACAGCGCTTATCGCAAAGCCCGAGGTCCTATCGGCCGTCAGGTGTCCGGACGCCACCCCAGCTGTCACGGACCTGCTGGTAGTGCACGGTTGGATCGTAAACCGTCGTCGCCAGGTTCAGGACCGTCGGCGAGAGACGACCGATCGCATTCAGCGTCGCGTAGGACGCCACCACGCGGTCGTGCTGCGCGGTCACAAGCGCAACCCGCGCATTCACCAGCGCCTGCTGGGCATTCAAGACGTCGAGCGTCGTGCGCTGGCCGACCCGCGCTTCTTCGCGGACGCCGTTCAACGCAATTTCCGACGCCGTGACCTGTGCCTGAGCGGACGAGACCTGCGCCTTGCCAGCCACCAACTGACCCCAGGCCTGAGCGACCGTGGCGCGAGTCTGATCGCGCACTTGCTCAAGCGTGAGCCTCTGCTGCGCCAGGGTTTCTTTCGACTGACGGATCAGGGCGTATTCGGCACCGCCCTGATACACCGGCACCGTCAACTGCGCGACAGCCGAAGCACCAAAGGAGCGATAGATCGACATCGTGCTTTCATAAGATTGCTGCACGCTGCCCTGCAACGTCACTGTCGGAAACAGTGCGCCTTCGTTGACCTTCACCTGCAGGAAGCTGACATCGATGCCATACATCGCCGCCGTCACGTTCGGATTTTCCAGAAGGCCAAGATCGACCGCCGCGATCAGGCTCGGCGGCAGATAGCGATCGACCGGCGATCCGGCCGCAAGCGCCACTGGCTCGTTGCCGATGATGCGGCGAAAATTCGCCCGCGTCGTGGTGAGGTTGGATTCCGCAGTCAGCAATTGCGTGCGGCCTGCAGCCAGCTGCGCTTCGGACTGCGCGACGTCGGTCCGCGTGACTTCGCCGACGTTGAAGCGATCCCGCGTCTGCTTCAGTGTCTGCTCCAGCACGCGCGTGTTGCTGCGCTGAACTTCGACGATGGCGGAGTCGCGAAGGTAGTCCATGTAGATTGTCGCGGCCGAGAAAAGCACCGTCTGCTCCAGCACGCGAAGACCTTCGCGCGCCGCCGAGACCTGGCTTTCAGCGGCGCGCGTGCGGTTTCCCGTCTGGCCGCCGTTGAAGACGGTTTGCGATACGGTCGCACCGACGGAGCGCGGCGCGTTCATGCCGTAGATGCCGATTTGCGACGCACGTCCGCCCGTCGTCGTGTTCGACTGAACGTCGGTATATTGCGTACCCGCGCTCGCGGTGACCGCAACCTTAGGACGATATCCCGAAAGTGCCTGCGGCACGTTTTCGTCGGTCGAGCGGACCGACGCGCGCTGCGCATTGAGCTGCGGATTGTTCTGGTAGGCACGGATCAGCGCCGCCTCGATTGTATCGGCAAGCGCAGGAGTCGTGACCGCATGGCCAATTATCAGAGCTGTGAGGGCTACCCCTGCTCTCAAACTCAGCAGACGACCACTTGGCATTCTAACCATTCCCCAAACCGGCCTGCTCGCCGTCAAAGGCGCGCTGCAGCCGGGCAACCGACTCGGGCCGGAACCCGTTCGGGCGTCACCATATTCGCCGTTTCCGCTGTGGGAAACCCCCTACACGGGATCGTCCCCGAAACAGTCGGATTGGGACATCGCAGCCACACTTGCCGTCTGCACCGGGCAGACAGGTCGCTCGGTTTCAGAAGCTGAATGCCGGAACGCGTTCCAGACCCGGCAAAACCTCCGCCGATGCATCGAAAAGCACCCGGTTTCCGAAATCGGCTGGTGACCGCGTCACGAGCCACGCCTTCGCGGGATGGGTCTGCGCAAAAACGCCCGCAAGCCGTCCGCCCATTTTCATCTGCCGATAGAGCCCATCAGGTATGACTTCCGTAGCGCCATCCAGAATGATGACATCGTAGGGGCCGCCGGCCGCGTCGCCCTGATCGGGGGCCGCGACTTTGACTGTCACATTCGATGCACCCGACGCGACCAGACTGGCCTTGGCGGCAGCAGCCATTCGGGCATCCGGTTCCGTAGCGACCACCGCTGCCGCGAGCTTCGAAACGACAGCTGCCGAATAGCCTGTCGCGCATCCGACGACCAAAACCCGGTCGGTCTCGGCAATCGACGCCGCCTGAAGCATTTTGGCGAGCACAACCGGCTTGAGCAGGCATCGTTTGGATGCGCCGCCTGATACATCGATATCGAGATCGAGATACGCCATTTGCTGCAGATTGGCCGGCACGAATGCTTCACGCGGAACAGCCAGCATAGCGTCAAGAATGCGCAGGTCGGTCACGTCGCTTGGACGCACCTGACCATCGACCATCTTCAAGCGCGCCACCGAATAATCCGACATGGCTTCCCCTTCTGGACCCAAGATAATTCACAAAATTCAAGGCGACTGCTGAATCGCGTCACGCACAATGCATATTTGATGCAACGCCGAAGGCGATGCAAGGCGCTTTGCATACCCAAGTTGCATGATTGGAAATTCCGTTGTGCAAACGTCAAACGATAACCAACATATAGCTGCGATGCCGAACTCCGATCCAGATCAATCCGCGGTCAAAAAGCTGATGCGCGAGTTCGATGAATTGCCGCAAAGCGTGCGGACGGCACTGGCATCGGCGCATCAGCCCAGCGACCAGATGGTCGACGTGCTTTGCAACATGCATCGAAATGGTTTTCCGGAAGCAGCGCTGCTGAAGATCATCGCCGCCAGCGATGAAACGAACAATCGGCGACAATCCTAGCGCCCGCCGGAATTTTGAAACGCAATCACCGCAACGATCAACGCAAGCGTCACAGCGGTGGTGACGAGCATCGCGCGCAAGCTCAGCGCGCGACCGATCCACCACAACAAAGCGACGCTCATCAGCACCGGCACGATGATGTCGAGATTCATGTTTGATCCGCGCAAGGTGTCAGTACAACAGGCGCCGCTACTGTCCCCTTGGAGTTTCGTCGGTTAGACAGTCTATCGGGGCGCACACAAATATGCCCCGCTCGGATTCACTTCATCAACATACATTGTGTGAATTTGCTGGCTCCCCGGGCTGGATTCGAACCAGCGACCATTCGATTAACAGTCGAATGCTCTACCACTGAGCTACCGAGGAATAGTGCTGAAGCAGCAACGCGCCGCATATAACAAAGGCACCCCGCATTGCAAAGCGCAAATCGGGCGAATTCGGAAGTAATGGAAGGCGTTATTGGAGGCCACGTCGGGAATCGAACCCGAATACACGGTTTTGCAGACCGTTGCGTAACCACTCCGCCACGTGGCCCCAAGGGGCGCTAAGTACCGTGAGACGCCCGATCAGGCAATGGTCTCCGGTTCAAGAATAGGTCAGGCCGAAGCCTTATGTTTCAGGACAAAGCTTTGGATTTCCCGCGCCGATTCGCCGGTCGCCGATAATCGTGTTTCTTCGGTTTGGGGGCGAGTTCCGGCATCGTGGCCTGCACCTCACGATAGCGGGACAGCAGACGGGTGAATGTCGCGCCGAGCGCTTTCTCGATCTCGCTGCGTCCCTCTAACCTGCCGAGCGTCATTCCGGCTGCCTCGATGGTTGAGAGTCCATCGGTGCGCGGCTCCTTGCGCAGCTTGCCGTAAAGCGACGGCTGCTTCGGCCCCAGAATGATGCGGCGGCATTTCAGCATCCACGCATTGCGCCACCACAACGCTTTGGCCTGAC
>JAPLPA010000184.1 GCA_026400415.1 Afipia sp.
ATGAGCGACAGGCAGTTCGATGGATTGCGAGAGAAACACTGCGACGCGGTCGCCGCGCGCAACGCCGTCCGCTTTCAGCACATTGGCGAAGCGCTTCGACCAGTCCTGCATCCGCGAGAATGAGATCTTTCGCGAACCGCCGTCATCGTCCACGTAAATCAGCGCAAGCTTGTCGCCATCCGCGTGGCGGTCGCAGCAGGCCGTTGCCATATTGAAGCGAGCCGGAATGTCCCAGCTAAAATCCCGATACAGTTTGTCGTAAGTGTCGGTTTCGGTGAGCATGATCACTCTCCGAGCGGGCTAGCCCGCCAGCGCCGCCTTCACCATGCCGCTCGCCTTGCCGAAATCCATCTGGCCAGCAAATTTCCCGCGCAACACACCGATCACCTTGCCCATGTCCTTCATGCCGGCGGCGCCGGTCTCCTTGATCGCAGCGGCGATGGCGGCCTTCACTTCGTCGTCTGACATTTGCTTCGGCAAATATGCGCTGATGATCGCGATTTCCTCGCGCTCCTGATTCGCAAGTTCTTCGCGGTTGCCCTTGACGTAAAGCTCGACGGATTCCTGACGCTGCTTAATCATCTTCTGCAGCACACCGAGGATGTCCTCGTCCGACAATGGCGGCTTGCCCTGCCCGCGCGCTTCAATATCGGAATTCTTCAGCGTCGAATTGACCATGCGCAGCGTCGAGAGCTTGCGCTCCTCCTTTGCCTTCATCGCGTCCTTGATGGCATTGTTGATGTCATCGCGCAGCATGGTCGTCTCCTTCGGTGATCTTCATTCTAGGCGGTCCGGCGCAGTTGCGCCATCAAAGCGTTACATCCGCAGCCAATCAAGCAAAGCGTGCGTCACGGCGTCGGGCTTTTCCACCGGAGTCATGTGTCCGCACTCCGGAATCGTCACCAGTTTCGCGCCGGGCATGGCTTTCGCCATCTCGAACGAAGCTTCATTGGGCACGGTATTGTCGGTGTCGCTGGTCAGAATCAACGTCGGACATTTGATTGACGCCAGCAGCGGACGCGAATCGCCGCGCGACATGATGGCTTCGAGCTGTGCGATAAACCGCTCCGGCCCTACATCGTCACCCATGTCCATCACGAGCTTTTTCAGGACCGCATCGTTGTGGCGCATGGGATGCACGAAATTTACAAAGAGCCGGTCCAGCATTGCGCGATAGCCGCCGGCCTGCGTTTCCTTGACCCAGTCCTTGCGGCGCTCGCTGGCTTCCGGTGTTTCGGGCCGCGCGGATGTGTTGAGCAGCGCCAGCCGCACAATGCGATCCGGAGCCTGCCTGAATATTTCCAGCGCGCTATATCCGCCCATCGAATGTCCGGCGAGCGCGAAACGTTGCGGCGCTTCATCGAGAATCCGTTTGGCAATCCCCGCCATGGTGCTGTCGCGGATATGATTGGGAAACATCACCGGCCCAACTCGCCACAGTGCGGGCAGTTGCGGTGCATAGATGCGCGGCGAACAGACAAGACCGGGAACGAGAAGAAGCGGAAGCGTCTCGGCCATTTGCACACTCGCTCAGGTGTTGAAGCGGAAATGCATCACGTCGCCGTCGGCGACGACATATTCTTTACCCTCTAGCCGCAACTTGCCGCCGTCGCGCGCGCCAGCTTCGCCGTTGAGCTTAATGTAATCGTCATACGCGATAGTCTCGGCGCGGATGAAGCCTTTTTCAAAGTCGGTGTGAATGACGCCAGCCGCAGCCGGTCCCTTGGTCCCTTGGGTGATCGTCCATGCCCGCGCTTCCTTCGGGCCGACGGTGAAGTAAGTGATGAGATGCAGCAGCTCGTAACCGGCACGAATAAGCCGATCGAGTCCCGCTTCTTCAAGACCGAGCGTTTCGAGAAAATCGACGCGCTCTGCCCGTGAGAGCGTGGCGATTTCGGATTCGATCTTGGCGGAAATCGCAACCGCGACCGCTCCTTCTTTCTTCGCGTGCTCGAACACCTGCTTGGAGAAATTATTGCCGTTCGCAGCCGAGCCTTCCTCGACGTTGCAGACATAAAGAACCGGCTTCGACGTCAACAAGCCGAGCATGCGGAACGCGCGCTCCTCGTCCGGCTTGCGTTCGAGAAAACGCGCGGGCTTGCCGTCACGCAAAAGTTTCAATGAGCGCTCGACCAGTTCGAGTTGCTCCTTCGAATCCTTGTCGCCGCCTTTGGCTTTCTTTGAGAGGTTATCGACGCGCTTCTCGAGGCTTTCGAGATCGGCCAGCATCAGTTCGGTCTCGATGATCTCGATGTCGGCGAGCGGCGCGATCTTGCCTTCGACATGCGTGATGTCGGAATCCTCAAAGCAGCGCACCACATGCGCGACCGCATCGACTTCGCGGATTGTTGCGAGAAACTGGTTGCCGAGACCTTCGCCTTTCGACGCGCCTTTTACCAAGCCAGCAATGTCCACGAATGTGAGGCGTGTGGGAATGATCTGCGCGGACTTTGCGATTGCGGAAAGTTTATCGAGGCGCGGGTCAGGCACTGCGACTTCGCCGACATTCGGCTCGATGGTGCAGAACGGATAGTTCGCCGCCTGCGCGGCCGCCGTTTCGGTCAGCGCGTTAAAAAGTGTGGACTTGCCGACATTGGGCAGTCCGACGATGCCGCATTTGAAACCCATCACCGATCCTGAATTCTGCCGATGCGCGCGTTACGCGTGAAACCTTTCGCATCCATTGCAAGATGCACCTTGTTCTGAAACGCCGAGTCCTTGCCTTCGAGTAGCAGCGCCGCATTCTCTGCAACAGCCTCGTTCAGCGCGATCACCCATGGCATTTCGCTTTTGGCGAAATCGTTCAACACGTGCGAATGCACCAAATCCTTCACACCGGGATGCCCGACGCCGAGCCGCACGCGACGATACTCGTTGCCGACATGCGCGGAAATCGACCGCAACCCATTATGCCCCGCGATGCCGCCGCCCATTTTCACGCGCAACTTTGCGGGCGGCAATTCGATCTCGTCGTGAAACACCGTAATGTTGCCGACCTCAATCTTGAAAAATTTCGCGGCCTCGCCGACCGATAATCCCGAGTCATTCATATAGGTTGTCGGCTTGAGAAGAATGACGCGCTCGCCGCCGATCGTGCCTTCCGACGTCTCGCCCTGAAAGCGACGGCGCCACGGACCAAATCCGTGACGCCGTGCGATGTCGTCGACAGCCATGAACCCGATATTGTGGCGGTTGCCCTGATACTTCGCGCCGGGATTTCCCAGTCCGACGAACAGGCGCATGGCGCAATTCTCGCGTGCTGTTTACTTCTTCTTGTCGCCACCAGCGGGTGCCTTGGCAGCACCAGCCGCAGGAGCTTTCGCACCGGCCGCAGGCGCAGCAGCACCAGCCGCAGGAGCGGCACCGGCTGCAGGAGCAGCACCGGCCGCAGGCGCAGCACCAGCCGCAGGAGCCGCAGTTGCTGCTGCAGCGGCAGCCGCAGCCGCCTTGAGTTCTTCGGCGTAACCCGACGGCGGCACGATGGTGACCAGCGTCGCGTCGGCGCGCGTGAACAGTTTCACATTGTCCGGCAGCTTGATATCGGTGATGTGCATCGAATAGCCGATGTCGAGCTTGCCGACGTCAACTTCAAGATACTGCGGAATGTTATCGGCCGGCACTTCGAGGTCGATGTTGTGCGTCACGATGTTGACGGCACCGCCACGCTTCACGCCCGGCGAGGCCTCTGCATTCAGAACATGCAATGGAACGCTGACGCGGATCTTGGCACCTTCGCCAAGCCGCAGGAAATCCACATGCAGTGGAAAGTCGCGCACCGGATCGAGCGCGAAATCGCGCGGAATCACGCGATGCTTTTTGCCGTCGAGTTCGATGTCGTGAATCGTCGTCAGAAAACGTCCCGCGCCGATGCGCAGGCGCAGTTCCTGATCGTCGAGCGAGATCGTGAGCGGGGGCTGGTTATTTCCATAGATCACTGCCGGGATACGGCCAGCGCGACGTTCAGCCCGAGCGGCCCCCTTACCTGCCTTCGGACGAGCGGTCGCCTTCAATTCCTTGACGGTCGCCATTGTAAGTTTCCTTGGTTTTCAAAAGTGCGAGGCCGCGGCGCGGCCCCTTAAAAGTGAAGGCCGCTAAGCGGCCCGGTTTCACGCCACGACAAGCCTCCAGGGGTGCGGGGGTCGCGGACGTGGCGGGTTTCTAGCCGCTGGAGGCCGTAATGACAAGGAAACGAGGGGATTTTTGACGCAAAATCAGCGCGGCGTCTCTATCGCACAATGGGCGTATTCGCGGCGTTTTCGCCGATTTCCAAGCGCTTTCTATTCGGCCAGTTCAGACTGTGCGCCGGGCATAGGCAAAACCGACGACATAGCATTCAAAGCGCCGGCGACTTTTCCCGACAGCCAATCTTCGCTACCCGCGAGTGCCCGCAGCGACTTGGCCCTGCTCAGCAAAAGCTCACGCTCAACATCGGTCTTCACAGACACGGCCAACTTTTCACATGCGACGGCCCGGTCGAGATATTCAGAGGATGCGTCACTCATTTTTCGGTCCAATCTTGCCAGCGAACCAGGTCGCCGGTTGATTTCGATATAGGCCCGACACATTCCTTTACAAGCGCTAACTAATTGAAATATCAATACTTTTTACTAATTTTAAGACTTTAACGAGAAGCACGGAACTTTGCACTTGTGAGCGAATTGTGTACTTGTAGGAAATAACTAAAAAAGCATCAAATTAGTAAAATGAGTAATTAGTGATATTTACTCATTTCGTTGTCAATCGCGACTTCAATTTTGCCTGGGCAGGAGGGGCAAATGGCGGATCTCAGAGGCGAACGCCTTCAAATTATGTTGTCACCAGAGGAGCTTAGCGCTCTGGACGACTTTCGTTTCAAAAACCGCATGCCGACGCGGGCCGCAGCGGTGCGCGAAATTTTAAAGCTGGGTCTGGCGTCGGTCGACGACGTCATGGGCAGCAATTTGAAATCGAGCAGTTACGGCGTGCTTGGCCGTGGCCCAAGCGGTTCCAAAAACGGCGGCGGCGTGGCCGAGGATTGAGCGAGCGTTGCCGGCTGCTGCGTTTTTTCGCATCCATTGTTTTTTAACGATACGGCTTAAGGGTCGAGAACGGGTTTCTGTCTAGTGTGGCCGTTACTTCAGTAACGCGCACAGAAAGCCCAAGAATGGCCGCGCTGGCCGAAAAAACTCAAAACTCGCGACGTCTGCTGCTCGCCTCCGATGTCGAGGACGAGCACAGCGAACTCGCGCATATTTTGCAGAACGCCGGCAGCGTGGAATCGATTTCGATCTTCGATCTGCCCGATCATCCGGCAAGTGATTTTTCCGGCGTCGTGGTCGACATCGACCTGACCTCGATCGAAGCCGTGCAGCGTGTCCGCAAGAAACTCACCGGCAAGGCGTATCAGGCGTTGCCGCGCCTGTTCGTGCTGGCCGATGCGCTGCATCACGGCTCGGCGCAGGCATGGGCATTAGGCGCGACCGACACAATCCAGCGTCCGTTCGATCCCGAAAGCATTCTGCATCGCATCCGTCACGCGTTTCCTGAAAAGCCGCAGGACGAGCGCACCAGCGCGGCAAAAATTCTCAGCAAGGGCGTCGCGGCCGCACAAGCCGTAATGATCAAGATTTTCGAGCGGCTTCCGGCGGGCATTCCGTTGACACTCGACGATGTGCTGCAGGCAGAAACCGAAATTCTCAAAGCACTTCGCAAAAGCACCCTGAAAGAATGGCTGCTGGCCGTCAGCAAGCATCACAAGCGCAGCTATCGTCACACGCTGCTTGTCACCGGCTATGCGGTCGCCGTCGCGCAATATCTCGGAATGCGCGAGGAAGATCAGCGCCGCATCGCGCGCGCAGCCCTCGTCCACGATGTCGGGATGGCGTTCATTCCGGTCAGCATTCTGGACAAGACATCGGACCTGACGCCGGAAGAAAGCAACATCGTCGCCGGACATGCGCGTCTGGGCTATGACGCATTGCGCAAGCAGGGTGGCTTCCCCGCCGAGGTGCTCGACGTTGTGCTGCATCATCACGAATTGCTCGACGGCACGGGTTATCCGGAAGCCCTCAACGCCGAGCGCCTCAGCGACATCGTTCGCATCGTCACGCTGGTTGATACTTACGCGACTCTGCTGGAAGCGCGGGGCGACACGCCCCCGCTGTCACCGGCACGCGCCTTCACCGCGCTGGAACATCTCGAAGGCAAAATCGATATCGCGCTGCTGCACGCGTTCCGGCCAGTCGCGTTCGGCTCATAGCCGCTTCGTTCTGCCATTCCTGTTGATTTCCCAACCCGTCCGCGATTGGATGCATCCGCAACCAATCGATAAGCGCCGCAGGCCAAGAAAACGGCCAACAATCGGCGGCGCACGGAGGACGAACCATGCCGGGTTTCACAATTTCGCGCCGCAAGCTTTTATCCGCCGCTGCAACATTCAGTGCAGGCTTTGCCGCCAGCGCTTCGTTTGCACAGTCCTATCCGTCGCGCCCGATCAAGCTGATCGTTCCTTACGCGGCCGGCGGCGGCACCGATTTTTTCGCGCGCCTTGCCGCAACCTCGATGAGCACTGCACTCGGCCAGCCACTGGTGGTGGAAAATCGGCCGGGTGCGGGAACGCAGATCGGCGCAGAAGCTGCAGCGAAAGCCGATCCAGACGGCTACACGATTTTGCTCGGCGACACCTCGACCTACGCGTCCAACCGAAGCCTCTATCAAAAGCTGTCCTACGATCCGCAGAATGATTTCACGCCGATCTCCCTCACTGGGCGTTTCGCCATCGTGCTGTTGGTCAACGCCGACAAACTCAATGTCGGTTCGGTCCCCGAACTGATCGAGGCCGCAAAGAAAGCACCCGGCAGCATCGACTATGCGAGCGCAGGCGTGGGTTCGCCGTTTCATCTCGCCGCTGAACTTTTCGCGCAATCTGCCGGGATCAAGATCAATCACGTGCCTTACAAGGGCGCGGGTCCGGCGCTGCAGGACCTCGCAGGCGGTCAGATCGGAATGATGTTCGTCGATTTTGCGTCCGCGCGCTCGCAACTCAACCTGAAATCCATCAAGGCAATTGCAGTGTGTTCGCCTGCGGAATTTTACGGACTTCCCGGCGTGCCTGCGGTCGCAGCCACCGTTCCGGGATTCGAGGCGTGGGCATGGCAGGGGTTTTCGGCGCCCGCCAAGGTCTCACCCGAGATCATCGCGAAACTCCGCGACGCGTACCTGAAAGCCATCAACGATGCGGACGTAAAACAGAAGCTGGTCGCGGCAGGCATCGACCCGCTGCAAAGCACACCGGATGAAATGGCAAAATACATCGCGTCTGAGACGGCCAAGTGGGAGAAGGTCATCAAGACCGCGGGGATCAAGATGGATTGAGTCGCAATTTTTACTGAACGGAGTTGCCGATGCCGCTGGTTCGTATCGACCTTGCCGAAGGAAAATCTGCCGAACACCGAAAGAGGATCGGCAACATCATCTACGATGCCATGCGCGCAATCATTGGCGTGCCCATGGACGATAAGTTTCAGATCATTACTGAGCATCCGCTCGAGGAGATGAATTTCCCAGCGAGTTATCTCGGCATCGAATACAGCCAAGATCTCATTATCATCCAGATGACGATATCGGTGGGACGCACGGTGGAAATGAAACAGACGCTCTACAAGCGGATCGCCGACGATCTGCACACGCAGCTGAAAATCCGCCGCGAAGACGTATTCATCAACGTGGTCGAGGTTGTGAAAGAAAACTGGTCGTTCGGAAACGGCGTCGCGCAATACGTCTGATTACGAACCGAGAAGCTTCTTCTCCAGGGCGTCGATGCGTGTCTTGAGCGCTTCGTTTTCCTCGCGCGCCAGACGCGCCATGTCCTTGACGGCATCGAATTCCTCGCGCTTGACCAGATCGAGGTCGCGCAGGATGCGCTCGGCCTGCCCGCGCACCACTGTCTCCACTTCGCGCTTGACGCCCTGAGCGGCACCTGCGGCGTCGTTCATGACGCGGGCGATCTCGTCGAAAAACCGGTTGCTGGTCTGGGTCATCGTTGGTCTCCGAAATGCCGGCGTGGCCAGTCCAGACAATGGTGATGGCGCGGGCCTCCCGCAAGATGTAAGAACCTCACAAATCTGACGTCCTGCCGGAATCCTTAACCGCATGTTCGCCATCGCCTTCCCCGTGTTCGATCCCATCGCCATTGCGATCGGTCCCATCGCGATCCGCTGGTACGCGCTGGCCTATATCGGCGGCATCGTGCTGGGCTGGATTTACGCCCGCAGGATCATCCGGAGTGAACGACTATGGGGCGGCAAGGCACCGTTCACATTGCTGGATTTCGACGATTTCATCCTGTGGGTGACGCTCGGAATTATTCTCGGCGGCCGCACCGGCTACGTGCTGTTCTACAATTTTGGATACTTCGCCCAGCATCCGGCCGAGATTTTCGAACTGTGGAAGGGCGGCATGTCGTTCCACGGTGGCTTCATGGGTTGCGTTGTAGCTGTTCTGTTGTTCGGCTGGAAGCGCAACATCCCGGTGCTGTCGCTCGGCGACGTCACCTGCGCGGTCGGGCCGATGGGATTGTTTCTGGGGCGCATCGCAAATTTCATCAACAGTGAATTGTGGGGCCGCGCGGCGGACCCGAGCCTGCCATGGGCCTTTGTGTTTCCGAATGGCGGGCCGCTGGCGCGGCATCCAAGTCAACTTTATGAGGCTTTGCTCGAAGGCGTTATTCTGTTCGTCATCCTGGCGCTGCTGGTTCGCCGTGGCGGGCTGCAACGTCCCGGCCTTGTCATCGGTGTGTTCGCGACGCTTTACGGGATGGCCCGCATTGCATCCGAATTTTTCCGCGAGCCGGACCCGCAACTTGGATTTCTGTGGGGCGGACTGACGATGGGAATGATACTGTCGGTGCCAATGATCCTCGCGGGGCTCGCCTTTATTTACGCTGCGCAGACGCGCGCGCCGCGCAACGCTTGAAAGTCGCGACCTTGGCCAAGACCACGCCGCTTGAAACAATCATCCGCAAGCAGATCGCAGCGAACGGCCCGATGCCGGTGTCGCGCTACATGGAATTGTGTTTGACGCATCCGGACTACGGTTACTACCTCAAGCAGGATCCGCTCGGACGTGACGGCGATTTTATCACCGCGCCTGAAGTCAGCCAGATGTTCGGCGAACTGATCGGGCTTTGGGCGGCGTCGGTCTGGGCCGCGATGGGTTCGCCGTCGGAAGTCAAATTCATCGAGTTGGGACCCGGCCGCGGCTCCATGATGGCCGACGCGTTGCGCGCGATCAAAATTCTTCCGCAGTTCTACAGGGCCGTGACTGTGCATCTGGTCGAGCCCAGTCCTGCTTTGCGCGCGAGACAGGACGAGATGCTCGGCAATGCCAAGCATGTGGAGTGGTACGACACGCTCGTGGACGGGCCGGAAGGTCCGGCAATTATTTTCGCCAACGAATATTTCGACGTGCTGCCGATTCATCAGGTCGTG
>JAPLPA010000100.1 GCA_026400415.1 Afipia sp.
GTGCGCTTGATGGTCTTCAGATACTGCTTCGGAATGATCATGTCGGTATCGACATTGATGATCTTCAGCGGGGCGGCGACCCCTTCGAGTGTCGTGAACTTGTCCATAGCGCGGTTCCGGTGAGAGGCCATGTGCCCCGAGATGGCGTTCTTTATCCCGATTGCCTTGTGCCGCAAAGCCTGAAAATGGGGAGATGGCAGCCCGATAAATGTTACGCGACGGATGCCTCTATCGCCTCCATATCGTCGTCGGACAATCCGAAATGGTGGCCGATCTCATGGACCAGAACATGCGTCACGATATGTCCGAGCGTCTCGTCATTCTCTGCCCAGTAGTCCAGAATCGGCCGACGGTAGAGCCAGATCATATTCGGCATCGGCGCAATGTCGTCGCTGCTTCGAAACGGCAACCCGACGCCTTGAAATAATCCGAGCAGATCGAATTCACTTTCAGCATTCATGGTTGCGAGAATTTCCTCCGACGGGAAGTCCTCGACGTGAAAAATCAACCCTTCGCACAGATCGCGAAAATGTCTTGGCAGATCCGCAAACGCATCTCGCGCGATAATTTCGATATCGGCAAGCGAAGGCGATTTCGAGGATGTCGACATCTGCCTTCTTTAGTCTGCCTTGAGCTGTTCGCCAAGAATACATCGAGACCTCGGATATTGCCGATCCTGGTGTTGACGGCGGCGCACTGATCGGAGACGTTGCACCCGCATGCTCGAAGGAACATGAATTATGGTGCAAACGATTCGAACTGCGACATTGCTTGCTTTGTGCGGTGGATTTCTTTTCGTCACAGCCGCGTATGCGAATGATGACACCGCAGTTGTAGTGAGCCAGACGGTGCCAGCGGCGGCCCATATGACAATCGAAGAATTCTCAGCCCAGAGCCGGAAAATTCTTCACCGTTCCCCACGTCGGGTCCGCATCTATCGCGATACGTTGGGTCCCAACGCCGTAAGAGTCTGCAACGCTCATTATGAACAGGAATACCGCCCAAGCGGTACGGTCATCGTGCCGCGCATGACATGTTTTTGGCGCGGTTGAGCATTCGTTCTTGATAATCCGCTAATCAGTTTTTTGAATGCAGGGCTCATCGGGCGATTGCGGTGCGCTTTCTCGCGCACGGCTTCGTCGCGTCATGTGCGTTTGCGAGATGAATGAATCGTAATGTTGACTGTCGATGCGTTCAGGAATGCGGCGCCCACATTCACATCGCGTTCACGTCACTATCTCTAACTTTGTAATTAATGTCGCTATGCCTAAGGCGGGATGGAACAGAGCACTACCGAGACAGTTGCACACTGACTCATCAATGGAGAAAGCAACTCATGAACATCAAGAAGGTTCTCGGACTCGCTGCAGTCGCTGGATTGGTTTCTGTCGCTGCACCGGTCGGACAGGCTCAGGCAGTCTCGCTTGCTAACCCAGGCGCAGTTGTTTCGGCAAAATTTGCGTCCGAAGGTATGACCACGGATGTGCGCTGGCGCCGTTATGGCGGTTATCATCGTCATTACGGATGGCGTCCGCGCTATCATCGCCGTCACCGTTGGTGATAATTTTACAATCCCAAGGGAGTTGAACGCATGAACAAGATGTTTGGCTTTCTTGCTGTTGCGGGGTTGCTCTTGGCCGGAATGTCAATGGACGGCGCGCAAGCTTTGTCATTGAGCAACCCAGTCGCAGCTGGAACCGCGAAATACGCATCCGAGGGCTTCACGACTGAAGTCCGCGGCGGAGGACATCGAGGCGGCGGCGGTCGTCACTTTGGAGGCGGCGGCCGGCATTTCGGCGGCGGGTTTCGTGGCGGCCGGCGGCATTTCGGTTATCGCGGCGGGTATTATGCTCCGGCGATTTACCGGCGTTGCCGGACGATCTGGACATATTACGGACCGCGAAGGGTCTGCAGAGCGCCGCGATATTGGTAAACGTCAGGGGTCGCGGCTTGCTGCGGCCTCCAAGTCAGATTAGCCTCTCGATATTGGATTGCCGTGCGACATTTTGGTCTGGCGGTGAACCTCAAGCGAAACGGAAGTGACTGAAGTACGTTGTCTTAATTGTGTGAGAAAGACCGGAGGAGGATCGTTATGAAGAAGTTTCTTGCGGCCGCAGCATTCGCTGCCGCTCTCTCGATAACCGGATTGGTTTCTGCAACGCCAGCAAGCGCTGCGCCGCCAACCGCAACTGTGTCTCCTGGGTATGACGCTCGCCTTGCGGCAAGCCAGTCCACCGACATCAGCGCGCGTCGTTACTATCGCCGTTATGGATATTATGCACCGCGTTACTATCGTCCATATTATGCGCCTCGTTATTACGCCCCGCGTCCTTACTATGGCGGTTACGGCTACGGCGGTCCCGGCATTCGTTTCGGATTCTACTGAGCCCGACCGGCATTTACCGTACCAAAATGAAAGGCGCCCGGAAGGGCGCCTTTTTATTTTGCTTGTGTGCATAGAAAATTACGTTATCTGCCACTCGCGGACATCGACGAAGTGTCCAGCGATAGCCGCTGCTGCCGCCATCGCCGGTGAGACCAGATGTGTACGTCCCTTGAAGCCCTGACGTCCCTCGAAATTGCGGTTCGAAGTTGAGGCGCACCTCTCCTCCGGCGACAGCTTGTCGGGGTTCATCGCAAGGCACATCGAACAGCCGGGCTCCCGCCATTCAAATCCGGCTTTGATGAAAATTTTGTCGAGACCTTCGGCTTCCGCCTGCTGCTTCACAAGCCCGGAGCCCGGCACAATCATCGCGTTGAGATTAGCGTTGACAGTGTGACCGGCGACAACCTTTGCAACAGCGCGCAAATCCTCGATGCGGCCATTGGTACAGGAGCCGATGAAAATACGGTCGAGCTTGATGTCGGTGATCTTCGTTCCTGCTGTGAGCCCCATATAATCCAGAGCGCGCTGTTTAGAGACGCGTTTGGCTTCGTCGGCAATCTTCGCGGGATCAGGCACCGCGCCCGAAATCGAAACGACGTCTTCCGGCGACGTGCCCCACGTCACGATCGGCGGCAGCTTCGCAGCATCGAGCCTGATCTCCGTATCGAAATGCGCGCCGTCGTCTGTGCGGAGCGTTTGCCAATATTTCATCGCCTTGTCCCAGTCGGTACCCTTCGGCGACATCGGACGGTCCTTCAGAAATTCGTACGCCTTTTCGTCCGGAGCGATGAGGCCGGCGCGCGCGCCGCCTTCGATCGACATGTTGCAAACCGTCATGCGGCCTTCCATCGACAACGCCCGAATGGCATCGCCCGCATATTCGAGCACATAGCCGGTGCCGCCTGCAGTGCCGATCTCACCGATGATGGCAAGAATAATATCTTTCGCGGTGACACCGTCTGGCAATTCGCCATCGACGGTCGCGCGCATGTTCTTTGCCTTCTTCTGAATCAGAGTCTGTGTTGCGAGCACATGCTCGACTTCGGATGTGCCGATACCGTGCGCTAGTGCGCCGAACGCGCCATGCGTCGAGGTATGGCTGTCGCCGCAAACGATCGTCGTGCCGGGCAATGTAAAGCCCTGCTCCGGCCCGATCACGTGAACGATGCCTTGGCGCTTGTCGTATTCGTTGAAATATTCGACGCCGAACTCGCGCGCGTTTTCCGCCAGTGCCGCGATTTGCTCTGCACTTTCCGGGTCTGGATTTGGTTTCGAGCGGTCTGTGGTCGGAACGTTATGGTCTACGACTGCGAGCGTTTTTTGTGGTGCGCGGACCTTGCGGCCGGTGGTGCGCAATCCCTCGAACGCTTGTGGCGAGGTTACCTCATGAACGAGATGCCGATCGATGTACAAAAGGCAGGTGCCGTCTTCGGCCTCGTGAACGAGGTGATCGTTCCAGATCTTGTCGTAGAGAGTGGTCGGCTTTGCCATTTTAGTTTTCCGGATTGCTGGACCTACGAGGCTCTCGAAGTCGCCTATCAGGTGTGCGGGCTTTTTACTCGCTTAAAACCCGAGGGGAAAGTATCTTGAGGACATAATAGCTTACGTAAGGTTGCGCCATGTCCTCACGACCCCCCGTCGCCCCGTATCTCACCGTTTCGCCTGCGGCGGGAGCTGTCGCATTTTACACAGCGGCTTTTGATGCCAAGCAGAAGGCGCTGATGCCCGCAATCGACGGGTTGCGCATCATGCATTGCGAGCTTGAGATCAATGGGGGCGCAATTTTCCTGTCTGACGCATTCCTCGAATTCGGCAAGGCGCGAAGTCCATTGCCTGGCGAGCCGGTCACAATGTCAGTCAGTCTTGAATTTGGAACAGCCGAGGAAGTCGATGCGACGTTTGCACGCGCAACCAAGCTCGGTGCAATGGGAGAGGTTACTCCGACGCATTCATTTTGGGGGACCCGCACCGCGATCTTGCGCGATCCTTTCGGGCATCGCTGGATTATGA
>JAPLPA010000523.1 GCA_026400415.1 Afipia sp.
GCTGCCGCAGTTCGCAGGCATCGATCTTTGGGCGCGACTCTATGCACCGAAGGCCGCCGCCGTGACCGCCATCGATATCAAGGATTTCCACCTTGAGATCATGCGTTTCCCGCATGTGTTCGGACTCAAGATCCGGCCGAAGACGGTGGACGAGCCGGACGTGACGCTGGTGCCTGAGACTGAGGTCCGGCTGGTGGCCAGCAACTCCTGATCGGACGGCCGCGGCGATTGATCCTCCCAAGGCTCTTTGCCCGCACACGGACACTTCTTGTTCCCTAAATGTTCTTGGACGGTTCGAAAGTTCCTGCTAGGCTTTTGGCAGGACTGAGACACCAATCGGGGACCAAATGGTTCAGCGCGTATCCACGGTCGCGTTCGAGGGCATCGAAGCCCGCGCGGTGGACGTGCAGGTTCAGGTAGCACCTGGATTGCCGGCTTTCACCATCGTGGGTCTTCCCGACAAGGCCGTCTCCGAGGCGCGCGAACGGGTGCGCTCTGCACTGATCGCGTCGGGTTTGGCACTTCCGGCGCGCCGCACCACCGTCAATCTCGCGCCCGCCGATCTGCCGAAGGAAGGCAGTCATTACGATCTTCCGATTGCACTCGGGTTGATGGCCGCTATCGGGGCGATTCCGCCGGATGCGCTGTCGGAGTTCACGGTGCTGGGTGAACTCGGTCTCGATGGATCGATTGCACAGGTTGCGGGCGTGTTGCCTGCAGCCATCGGTGCCAACTCGCGCGACGAAGGTTTGATCTGCCCCGCCGCATGCGGTGCCGAAGCCGCATGGGCCAGCCCAGATTTGCAGATCGTGGCAGCCTCGTCGCTCATCCAGATCGCCAATCACTTCAAGGGCACGCAAGTGTTGTCGCGGCCGCAGCCGAAAATCACTGAACGTAAATCAGCGCATCTCGATCTGCGCGATATCAAGGGCCAGGAAAGCGCCAAGCGTGCGTTAGAAATTGCAGCTGCCGGCGGACATCATTTGCTGATGATCGGCTCTCCCGGTGCAGGCAAGTCGATGCTGGCGTCGCGCCTGCCGTCGATCCTGCCGCCGCTGTCACCGTCCGAATTGCTGGAAATTTCCATGATCGCCTCGGTGGCGGGCGAGATTCAGGGCGGCGCTTTGACATCGCAGCGCCCGTTTCGCGCGCCGCATCATTCCGCCAGCATGGCGGCACTCACGGGTGGCGGTATGCGGGCGCGGCCCGGTGAAATTTCGCTGGCACATAATGGCGTACTGTTTCTGGATGAACTGCCGGAATTCGATGCGCGCGTTTTGGATTCGCTGCGACAGCCTTTGGAGAACGGCGAATTCGCGGTGTCGCGCGCTAATCATCGCGTGACATATCCTGCGCGCTTCATGCTGGTCGCCGCGATGAACCCGTGCCGTTGCGGCCACGCGTATGAACCCGGTTATTCCTGCAAGCGCGGACGGATCGATCGCTGCATCGGCGACTATCAGGGCCGCATCTCAGGGCCGTTGATGGATCGCATCGATCTGCGCATCGAAGTCCCTGCGGTCAGCGCGTCAGATTTGATTCTGCCGCCGCCCTCCGAAGGCTCCGCCGAAGTCGCCGCACGCGTTGCAGCTGCGCGAAACATTCAGCTCGCGCGTTATCAGGCAATGGGCCTTCAGAAAGTCCGCACAAATTCAGAAGCACCTGCGGCTGTGCTCGAAGACATCGCCAAGCCCGACGCTGCGGGATTGAAACTTTTGCGCGACGCATCCGACACAATGAGATTATCGGCGCGTGGCTATCATCGCGTGCTCCGGGTGGCGCGTACTCTGGCCGATCTCGACGGCACCGAGACAGTCGGTCGGCTGCATATAGCCGAGGCGCTATCATACCGCGCGCTTGCCGACGACGTCCGACGCGCGGCGTAAAATCGCGGCTGCAAACACTTCCGTAACGATCTGTGTTTACGCTTCAGGAACCATAAGTATTCCTGTGAGTAGCGTCATGCTTATCAAGCTTTGGGCCTCGGCCGTCCCCCTTCTGCTCGCCGGCATTGTTGCGGGCGGCGAATTCGCTCCCGGCACCCAACCTTGCATCTCGCTCAGCGGCACAACCCTGCAAATCGCGACCGCGCCCTGGCAGCATCAGTTTCACGTCAGCTTCACCGACGACCGCTCCGCCGCC
>JAPLPA010000527.1 GCA_026400415.1 Afipia sp.
AGGGGCAACATTTTCACCACGGAAGTGGATAACGGAAAACGTGCGCAGAAATTTGTCGTTAAGCCGTAAAGACAAGACGAGCAAAGGCGGCGGAGTAACGCTGCCTTCGCGCTTAAACTTCGCCGCCTTTGTAGATGCGGGCGTAGCGCTTGCCGAGACTGGTCAGCACTTCATAGCCGATGGTGCCGAAATGATGCGCCAACCCATCCACGGTGATGCCGTCGCCGATCAGCGTCACCATGCCGCCGCGCTTGATCGCATTCGGCGGTAAATCCGTGATGTCGATGGCCATCAGGTCCATCGAGATTCGCCCCGCGATGGGGCAGCGTTGTCCGGCCACGATGGCTTCGGCACTGCGCGCACCGTCGCTGCCGCCAGCAATGCGGAAATAGCCATCGGCATAACCCGCCGCAACAATGGCGAGCTTGGTCGGACGACGTGCAGTCCAGATTCCACCGTAGCCGACGGTCTCTCCTTCATTGACTTTGCGGATTTGAGCGACGCGCACCTTCAGATCGACCACCGCATGCATCGGCGTGTCGGCTTCCGGCGTCGGATTGACGCCGTAAAGTGCGGCACCGGGCCGCACCAGGTCGAAATGAAATTGTGAGCCTAGAAAAATTCCCGACGAGTTCGACAGCGAAGCCGGCACGCCGGAGAATCCGAAGGTGATATCGCGGAAGGCTGCGACCTGACGACCGTTGACCGGATCACCGAGTATCTCTGCGCTGACAAGATGGCTCATCACAAGCGAAATGCCGTGTTCGCCGCGCCTGATGCGCGGGAAAAGACCCTGCGCTTCCGTCAACGCAAAACCAAGCCGGTTCATGCCGGTGTCAACGTGGATTGCGCAGTCGCCTTTCCAACCTGATTGCAGACGAAAGACATCCCATTCGGCCAACTCTCCGGGATCGCCGATGACGGGACGGCAGTCGAGTTTCGCAAATGTATCGCCCGTGCCGGAGAAAAATCCGTCGAGCACATAGATGACGGCGTTGGGAGCAGCGTCGCGCGCCGCACGTGCTTCGTCGAGCGTTGCGACGAAGAAGGTTTTGCAGCCGGCTTTTGACAACGCCTTCGTGACGGGCGTGAGACCGCAGCCGTATGCGTCTGCTTTGACAACGGCGGCGCATTCCGCCGGCACGCCCGCGCTGTCGAGTTTGTTCCAGTTCGCGGCGAGCGCATCGAGATCGATGGTGAGGACGCCGGTTGCGGCAGCAAGTGCCGCTGCGTCGTCCGGATGGACGGTCGGCGCGCTGTCGGCAGTCATAAATTCTGGGGCGGAGCGGCGGTTCATGGTTTACGCAAATCGTACTCGATACATGCCAACTGAGGCTTGCGCCCACATTAGCACAATCTGCCGTGCGGCAAGGGCGGATTCGAGGCTGCAAATGAGCGCTATGTCGGGTTTTTGACGCAGCGTTAACGGACCTGCCAATTACCTTATTTGGGCTTGCATCCGATCGTCGTCTTCGAGATCTGCGAAGCGGGTGACGTTGGCTTCGAATTGCAAGTTTACGATGCCGGTCGGTCCGTGGCGCTGCTTGCCGATGATCACCTCGGCCTTGCCGTGCGCCAGCTCCATATCGACCCTCCACTTTTCATGTTCGGGAGTGCCGATCCGCGGCTCCTTGTTCTGCAGGTAATATTCCTCGCGATACACGAACAGCACCACGTCGGCATCCTGTTCGATCGAACCGGATTCACGCAAGTCAGACAATTGCGGATGCTTGTCGTCGCGGCTCTCGACCTGACGGGACAACTGCGAGAGCGCCACCACCGGCACGTTCAGCTCTTTTGCGAGCGCCTTCAGGCTGGTGGTGATTTCGGTGACTTCCTGCACGCGGTTGTCGGAACGCTTGCCCGATCCCTGCAGCAGTTGGATGTAGTCCACCATAATCACGTCGAGGCCCTTTTGCCGTTTCAGCCGCCGCGCGCGCGCGGTCAATTGTGAAATCGACAGGCCGCCGGTCTCGTCGACGAACAACGGAAGATGTTCGAGTTCGATCGTGTGATTCTTGATGGCCTCGAATTCGGCCTCAGTGATGCCGCCGCGCCGGATCGTGCTCGACGGGATCCCCGTTTGTTCGGCGAGAATACGGGTCGCGAGCTGTTCCGCCGACATTTCGCATGAGAAGAAGCCGACAATGCCGCCATTGATCGTCTTGCGCGTACCGTCGGGCTGCAAGTCGTCGCGATGCGCGCGGGCTATGTTATAGGCGATGTTTGTAGCGAGTGCGGTCTTGCCCATACCGGGTCGTCCCGCGACAATAATCAAATCCGATTGCTGCAAGCCACCCATCTTGGCGTCGAGGCTGCGCAATCCTGAGGCGATACCCGACAGTTTTCCATCGCGCAGATACGCGTTGGCCGCCATGTCGACGGCGGTCTTCATCGCCATCGAGAATTTCTGGAAACCTCCTTCATAGCGGCCGGTTTCGGCGAGATCGTAGAGCTTGCGTTCGGCATCCTCGATCTGCGCGCGCGGCGCAAAATCCACCGGCGCGTCGAACGCAACATTGACCATGTCTTCGCCGACGCGAATGAGATCGCGGCGGATCGACAGATCGTAGACGGTGCGGCCGTAATC
>JAPLPA010000420.1 GCA_026400415.1 Afipia sp.
GAAGGTCGTGGACGGCCGGGAGATGTTCGGCGTGGTGTCGAATGGCGAATTCTTTGCGATGGCGGACGCCGCACAAGCGAGAGACGTGACGTGACCGAGAGTGATTTGCACCGCGCCGTCGCTAAGCTCGACGACCCGCTCGATATGAGCTCGTTGGAATTTTTCCAACGCGCGCGTGAGCGTCTGCGCTTCGATGTGCCGCAGGGTCTGACCGATCCAAATGTGCTTGCGCCGACCGGCGATTTCGGAACCGACGTGATGCTGCAGATCATCGCCAAGGAAAAGCCGCTGCGGCCTGCGGCAGTTCTCATTCCAGTTGTTGAACGCGAGATGCCGACCGTGCTGCTGACCACGCGCGCGGCGCATCTCAACGAACATGCCGGGCAGATTTCATTTCCGGGCGGCAAGATCGAGACAAGCGATGGATCACCTTTGGACGCAGCGCTTCGCGAAGCAGATGAGGAAATTGGCCTCAAGCGCGATTTCGTCGATCCAATCGGCTATCTCGATGTCTATGCAACGGGGTTCGGATTCCGCATCATGCCGGTGGTGGCGCGGGTGAAGCCGGGATTCGATCTGACGGTCAGCAAGGACGAAGTCGACGACGTATTCGAAGTCCCATTGGCGTTTCTGATGGACCCGGTCAATCACCAGGTAGGCACCAAGGAATTTCGCGGCATGCAGCGCTCATTTTATGAGATGCCGTTCGAGCAGCGCTACATTTGGGGCGCGACGGCCGGCATGCTGCGCGCCCTGTATGAGCGGATCTATTTATGATCCGTCCGGTCCTGACCGAGCTTGGAATTTTTCTGATCCCGTTTGCGGTCTATGCCGCTTATCTGCTGGCGACGCGCTCCGGCGTGCTCGATCAGGACTCGTGGCCGGTACACATGATCGGCAAGCTGACATTCGGTGCGCTGGCGCTGGTGATTCTTAGCCTTGTGCTGCTGGCGAATTTTTCGGGCGCGCCTCCTGGCACTACCTATGTTCCGGCGCATATCGAAAACGGCAAGCTCATTCAGGGAACTGAAAAATGATCGCCGCGCGTTCGCTGCGTGACGCATCGTGGCTGACATCGGGACCGGCCGCGCGCGTGTTGGCGCTGCTCAATGCTGGCGGCGAGGAAGCGCGCATCGTCGGCGGCGCGGTGCGCAATGCGTTGATGGATTTGCCGGTCGGCGAAATCGATATCGCGACAACCGCTTTGCCCGATGAAGTGGTCCGCCGCGCCAAACTCAATCACATCAAGAGTGTTCCAACGGGTATCGAGCATGGCACCGTAACGCTGGTGATCGACGGCCAGCCGTTCGAAGTGACGACGCTGCGCGAAGATGTCGAGACCTATGGCCGCAAGGCGAAGGTTGCGTTCGGCCGCGACTGGGCGCGCGATGCGATGCGCCGCGACTTTACCGTCAACGGCCTTTCGCTGTCGCCCGATGGGAAAATCCACGATGAGGTCGGCGGACTGGCCGATATCGATGCGCGTCGCGTGCGCTTTATCGGCGAGGCGTATCAGCGCATCGCCGAAGATTACTTACGTATTCTGCGATTCTTTCGCATTCATGCCGCCTATGGCGAGGGCAAGCTGGATGCGGCGGGATACGCCGCCTGTATCGCGGGGCGTGATGGACTCGCCGGATTGTCTGCCGAGCGCATCCGTGTCGAAATGCTTAAGCTGGTTGTCGCAAAGGGCGCGGCACCTGCACTGGTGGCGATGGACGACGCGGGGCTGCTGCTCCGCCTGACGGGCGGCGTAAATTACCGTGGCGCAGTTGCGCGCATGATTGCGTTGGAAGGCAAGCTTGGTGTGGAAGCCGATGCCGTTCGCCGTCTCGGCGCTCTGACGGTCGCGGTGACCGAAGATGCAAAGCGCGTGTCGCAACGGCTGCGGCTTTCGAACGCGGAAACGAAGCGTCTTGACTCCATGGGCCATCGCTGGTGGCGTCTCGTCGGCATGGATACCGATGTGGCGCGTCGGCGGCTCTATCGGCTGGGCGAGGCGCGCTATCGCGACCGGATCATGATGGCCTGGGCACGTTCACCACGCTCTGCTGATCAGCCTGTCTGGACCGAACATGTGACGTTGCCGGATCGCTGGACGGCGCCGGCGTTCCCTCTGAAGGCATCGGACTTCGTCTCACGTGGGATCGCCGAAGGCCCGGCGCTCGGCCATGTGCTGGGGCTGGCGGAGGATGGGTGGCTTGCGGAAAATTTCCCAATGGATGCGGCATCACTCAAGACGCTTGCGGATGAAACGGTCGCCCGCTTCAAACGCGATCACAGGCTTTAACCGGATCGCAGAAACAAAAACCCCGGACCGAAGTCCGGGGTTTCTTTATCTGTGGAAGGTCAGCAGCGCTTAGCGCAGCATGCCGAACCAATCCCACTTGTAGTTCAGGCCGACTTTGCCGGTGTGGATGCCAGCCAGATTCGTGGTCGAGAAGTTCTGCGGGCCAGCACCGTTGAAGTTGCCGTTGGTGTTAAAGTTATTGTTGAAGCCGAGGTAAAGATACTCAGCCTTCACGCTCCACTTTGGGTCCAGCATGTATTCCCAGCCTGCGCCTGCAGCGTAGCCGAGTTCATACTTTTTGCCGGTGGTGAAAAGGTGCGAACCGCCGAGCCCGTTGGTCACGCCGGTTTCGGTCTGTGCGAGAGCGACACCGCCCTTTGCGTAGATGAGCGAGCGGTCGAATGCGTAACCGAGGCGACCGGTCCATGCGCTGTACATGCCGTTGATGCTCGTGGTCGCGATGCTGCTTGCACCTGCGCCGGCAGCGGCGAAAGCTGAAGAACCCTTGACGCTGATGAAGCCAGTTTCTGACTCATAGCCGATCACCCAATTCGGGGAGAGCTGCCAGTTGTAGCCACCGGTGTAGCCGCCGATGAAGCTGGAACCGTACTTGTAGCCAACAACCGGGAAGCCTGCGACCGGCGCTACGCCAGCTGCGCTAAGTGGGTTGGTGGTGGTGATGTTGTCTGCGCCAGTCGCTGCACCAGCGTAAAGGCCGATATACGAACCCTGCCACATATAGACGGGAGCGACGGGAGCCTTGGTGTAAACCGGGCGAGCCGCAATATCTGCGGCAGAGGCCGCGCCTGCAAGGCTGACGCCTGCGGCAGCGAGAAGAAGAACAGCAATCTTGCGCATGGTAGCCCCTGACAAATTTCGATGGCGGCACGATTCCGCCACACCTATGGCAACAGGAATACTTTTGGCAACAGGAATACTTTGGCGGTGCGGCAAGCTCAACCGATTCCAGCCCTCCTGCGACTTTTTGCGCCCATTCTCCGGCGAGTGTGCTGTATGGGTCACAGAATGTTATCAGGTAAAAGTGCCTTGATATGAGGCATTTAGCTCTATTCAGCCAGCCCCGGACGGATCCTCAGGGCCACTTCACCTCAGGCGGCATGGACGACAGGATCGATTCGACATTGCCGCCGGTCTTTAGGCCGAAAATCGTGCCCCGATCATAGAGCAGATTGAACTCGACATAGCGTCCACGGCGCACCAGCTGCTCATCACGGTCGGCCGGCGTCCAGTTTGATTTGAAATTGCGCTGCACGATCGCGGGATAAGCCTTCGCAAAGGCCAGGCCGACGTCCTGCGTGAAAGCCAGATCGGCGTCCCAGTTTCCGGTATCGAGCCAGTCGTAAAAAATTCCGCCGATGCCGCGCGGCTCTTTGCGGTGGGCCAGATAAAAATACTCATCGCACCAGTTTTTGAACTTGTCGTAAGCCGCGACTTTCGCGTTTCCATCGCAGGCAGACTTCATCGCGGCATGAAACGCGATTGTGTCGGCGTCATCCTGCGTGCGCCGCCGCTCAAGCACCGGCGTCAGATCTGCACCGCCGCCGAACCATGATTTTGTGGTCACGACAAACCGCGTGTTCATATGGACCGCTGGCACATTCGGATTGCGCGGATGAACGATCAGCGAAATTCCCGACGCCCAGAATCGCGGATCGTCCGCAGCTCCGGGAATCTGCGCGCGAAATTCCGGGGCGAATTCGCCATGCACGGTCGAACAATGCACGCCGGCTTTCTCAAACAGGCGTCCGCGCAGCAGCGACATCACGCCACCACCACCGGGTTTGCCGGTGTGATCGGTTCGCTCCCAGCGCGTGCGGACAAATTTGGCGGCATCGCCGGGGTAGAGCCCGGATGGCGCATCGGCTTCGAGTTTTTCAAGCGCCAGACAAATCTGGTCGCGCAGTTTTTCAAACCATGCGCGGGCGGCTTGTTTGCGTTGCTCGAGGACGCTATCGGCCATTCGCAGTTTCTCGAATTTTCAGGTGCCGCCTTCTGGGCCGAAATAACTGCAACTTTCATTACAGCTGTCCCGGTGAACGGTCACGCGCGTCACACGTCCGGCATGTTGCACCCGGTCCCAGATAAAACGCGAGAGATTTTCCAGTGTAGCGGGTCCAAGCGTCTGAATGCGATCAAGCAGCTTGTGATCCAGCATTTTTTGAACATTTGACATGCGCGCTTCGAGCACGCCAAGGTCCAGCACCATTCCGGTCTCAGGATC
The DNA here is from genome assembly GCA_026400415.1 of Afipia sp. GTDB lineage: Bacteria > Pseudomonadota > Alphaproteobacteria > Rhizobiales > Xanthobacteraceae > Afipia. The sequence continues at coordinate 4,533 of JAPLPA010000420.1, forward strand.
GGGCACGCCGCGGACCGAGACTTCGGCGCGGAATGAATGGCCGTGAATTTCCTCTGACGAGTCGCCCAGCGTCGTTCCCGGCAGCGAATGCGCGGCCTCGAAACGGAACGATTTGGTCAATTCCCACATGAATTTGCTTTCCGTTTCTATCTGATCCCAAGCGCCTTGTGGGTCTGTACGCTGAGACGCCATTGCGGATGACGAAGACAATAGTCGATGGCGGCCTTCGTGCTTTGCGCTATGTCAGGTCCATCCATCGGCTGCAACGAGAACCGTTCGAAGGCGAGGTCCGCGAAATCCTCGGGTGTGTTTTCCATTTGCGGAAACACGAGCTTCAACTCGTTTCCCTCTTTAACGACAAGTTCCGCGTTTGCCTTCGGGCTGACGCAGACCCAGTCCAGACCTGGCGGCGGCTGAACGGTGCCATTGGTTTCCACAGCGATCTCAAAGCCGCGTGCATGAAGTGCATCTATCAAAGCGGCGTCGACCTGCAGCAGCGGCTCGCCTCCGGTCAGAACGGTATAGCGATGATCGGGCGGCCCGTCCCACTGCCCGTCGATCGCGTCTGCGAGTTCATCTGCCGTGGCGTATCGTCCGCCGAGCGTGCCGTCTGTGCCGACGAAATCCGTATCGCAGAATTTGCACACAGCACTGGCACGGTCGTCGTCGCGCCCGCTCCACAGATTGCAGCCGCTAAATCGGCAAAACACCGCGGTGCGTCCGGCATGTGCGCCTTCGCCTTGCAGCGTCAGGAAGATTTCCTTGACCGCGTAACTCAAGCAACCGTTCCTCTTGTCTGCCGCAGCGCCTCGCCGAGCGCCATCGCTACCGTCATCGCCACGTTCAGCGACCGCATGCCGGGCGCAATCGGCACAACCAGCCGCTCATCGGCCGCATCATGCACATCGTCCGGCACGCCTGCCGATTCCCGTCCGAACAACAACATGTCGCCGGCATTGTAGTCTTGATCGAGATAGGGCCGCGACGCCTCGGTGGTGAACAGGATGAGCCGGCAGGGTGTGCCTGCGCGCCATTCCTGAAATTTCGTCCATGACTCATGGCGCAAGATCGTTACCTGATCCAGATAGTCCATGCCGGCGCGGCGGAAATGCCGGTCCGACACCGGAAATCCCGCCGGTTCGATGATATGAGCCTCGACATCCAGACACGCACAGAGCCTCAGAATCGTGCCCGTGTTCTGCGGAATGTCGGGTTGGTAAAGCGCGATACGCATCGGGGCTGACCCTTCACCGGTATCTTGGCCGGCTCAGAAATTCGGCAAAATTCTTCACTGTTGGCGGTTTCAGTGCATCGCACTAAAGTGTGCCGATAGCGGGCTTGCGCTCTTTCGGCAAGGGTGCCAATAGATCGATTCTAGACCGTATGTTCTGCCCGGTTGAGTAGCACATGTGGTCATTCTGCCACCGCGGAGCCAGCGGGTACCGGTCCCTCAAACCGGGCTACCCGCCGCACGAAATCGCAAGCGGTTCCGCTGGCCGCAGTTCGGAAAGGGTTTGCAATCGTGACGTCTTCATCTTCGGCCGAGCCGACACGCCGGGATTTCCTTTTTGTCGCAACGGGAGCCGTGGGTGCCGTTGCCGGTGTGGCCGCCGCATGGCCGCTCATCTCGCAGATGAACCCGGATGCCTCCACGATCGCCGCAGGTGCGCCGATTGAAGTCGATCTGGCGCCGATCGCCTCAGGACAGGACATCAAGGTGTTCTGGCGCGGTAAGCCAATCTACATCATGAACCGCACCAAGAAGCAGGTTGATGAAGCCCGCGCGGTGCCGGTTGCAAGCTTGCCCGATCCGCAGAGCGATCAGGCCCGCACCAAGGAAGGTCACGAACAGTGGCTCGTTGTCGTCGGCATCTGCACGCATCTGGGATGTATCCCGATCGCGCATGAAGGCAGCTATGACGGGTTCTTCTGCCCGTGCCACGGTTCGCAGTACGATTCGTCAGGCCGCATCCGTCAGGGGCCAGCGCCATCGAATTTGCCGGTGCCGCCTTATGCATTCGTCTCGGACACCAAAATCAAGATCGGTTGAACTTTCGTCGACCCGATTGCGTCGCTTCTTCTTTTTCAGGATCGCATCATGAGCGGACCATCTACCTACCAGCCGACAAATCCAGTTGCGAAGTGGATCGAGCGGCGTCTCCCTATCATGGGCCTGGTGCATTCATCGTTCGTCGCGTATCCGACGCCGCGCAACCTGAATTACTGGTGGACGTTCGGTGGCATCCTGTCGCTGATGCTCGGTGTGCAGATCATTACCGGCGTGATTCTGGCGATGCATTACACGCCGCATGTCGATTTCGCCTTCAAGTCTGTTGAACTGATCGTACGCGACGTCAATTACGGCTGGCTGCTGCGCTACGTGCATTCCAACGGCGCGTCGATGTTCTTCATCGCCGTCTACATCCACATGTTCCGCGGCCTCTATTACGGTTCATACAAGGAGCCGCGCGAGGTGCTATGGATTCTCGGCGTCATCATCTACCTTTTGATGATGGCCACGGGCTTCATGGGCTACGTGTTGCCGTGGGGCCAGATGAGCTTCTGGGGCGCGACCGTTATCACCAATCTTTTCGGCGCGATCCCTTATGTTGGCGACAGCATCGTCACGCTGCTGTGGGGCGGCTACTCAGTCGGTAATCCGACGCTGAACCGTTTCTTCTCGCTGCACTATCTGCTGCCGTTCGTCATTGCAGGCGTCGTCGTGCTGCACGTCTGGGCGCTGCATGTCGCGGGACAGAACAATCCTGCCGGTGTTGAGCCGCAAACGGATAAGGACACCGTGGCGTTCACGCCTTACGCGACCATCAAGGACGCATTCGGCATGGTCTGCTTCCTGCTTTTCTTCGCGTGGTTCGTGTTCTACATCCCGAACTATCTTGGCGATCCCGACAACTACATTCCGGCCAACCCGGCTGTGACGCCTGCGCACATCGTGCCTGAATGGTATTATCTGCCGTTCTACGCGATCCTGCGCTCGATCCCGAACAAGCTCGCTGGTGTGATGGCGATGTTCGGAGCCATCATCGTGCTGGCTTTCCTGCCGTGGCTCGACGCCGCAAAGACGCGCTCGTCGCGTTATCGTCCGCTGGCCAAGCAGTTCTTCTGGTTCTTCGTGGTGGTCTGTATCGGCCTTGGCTATCTCGGTGCCAAGCCGCCTGAAGGCATCTATGTCATTGCCGGGCGCATCCTGACGTTCTGCTACTTTGCATATTTCCTGATCGTCTTGCCGGTGCTGAGCCGCGTTGAGAAGCCGCGTCCGTTGCCAAACTCGATTGCAGATGACGTGCTGTCGCGGAACGGCAAGAAGGTCATGGCCTCGTTGCTGGCGGCATTCCTCGCCGGTGGATTGCTCATGGGCGGCGCGAACAATGCGCGTGCGGCCGACGATGCCCACGGCGCGGTGCCACCGTCGCTGAAATGGTCGTTCTCCGGC
>JAPLPA010000125.1 GCA_026400415.1 Afipia sp.
ACGGTGGACTATCTTGCCTGCAGATAAGATAGGCCAACGGATTATCCGTCTTTCTTTGTGCCCCTGGCAACGATCTTGAGTGCACCGACGGGCAACGGTCGCTGTAACTTCAGTGCTTCCGCAGTTGGCGCATTAAGCCAGGTCTCAATCTCATCCTTCGTCGTGAGTATGACCGGCATTGCCTTTGGGTGGATGGCCCCGACAACATCGTTCGGCTCAGTGGTCAGAAATCCGAACAAATTGTTGGTGGTTTCGCCCTCACGGACTTTCCGAACCGAAGTCCAACTACACCAAATGCCGGCAAAGACAGCCAGTGGTCGGCTTTCATCCAACGCGAACCAGATGTCTCCGCCGGCATCGCGATTGAATTCACTGAAAGATGTGAACGGCACAACGCAGCGGTTCTCGACGCCAAGCCACCGCGTCCAGTGTTTGCTCTTCGTGTTGCGAATGTTCGTGGTTCCGCCGTCCGGCTCCATACGAAGCAGTTCTTTAAAATCGACCGTCTTGCCCTTGGCTTCAAATTTGGCGGAGCGCTTCTTGGTCGCTTCCATTTGAGCAACGGCGGACGACGGCATGCCCCAGCGCGCCATCATGAGTTCGCGCGCTTTGTCAGAAGTGTTGCGAACGATGGGCGCCATGTAATCGGGAAATATCCCTGGCAACGACGGAAGGTTGCCCGTGGTGTCGCGCATCGCGCGGGTAAGGGCGACGATCTCAGACTGCCCCTTCGTCATGCTGTAGAGGTTGCACATGGCTACTTGTCGTCCTTGAAGCCACGCAGCAGCGCGGCGCCGTCGCTGATCGGGCTGATCGGCAATTCGTCGTCTAGGTCCTTCCACTGACCGTGGCGGCGCATCTCAGCTATGGTGTCATCTGCTACTTGGTGTCGCTCGGCCTGAGTGACGGCCCGGTCCAGCTTGTAGCGGTAGCCAATCCTGACGTTGCCGAGCGCGAACACCAAAGAGAACCACAACAAATCGGCCTTGGTTTTACTCGGTCGGACCATTTACCGGCACCCGAATTGACACAAGAACAAAATGAGAACACAATTGCGGTCCGGTCAAGAGCGGAGCTTAAAATGCCGGTCACATATTTTGTCGCGTTGCCATTTACGGATTCAGAGGAAGGCCCTGTTCCGGGCGAGGCTGCGCAGTGTCAGAGCCGGGGCGGAGCAATCGCAAAAGCTACTGAGCTGGCGCGCAAGCCGGGTAACACCGGCGCCGTGGCGTTTTCACGCACGGGCGAACCTGAACTCGGCGACTTTGAAGAGGCCGTTATTCTAAGAGCAATTGGAATTGTGCCAGACGACTTCAGTGGCGTGCGCGAAAATGAAGTTTCGAACAACGGGAGCGTCTGATGGCAAAGATGTTCAACGGGCTTGCTGCGATAGCAGCTCTAATCTCTGCTGGCCTCGGATATTGGGTCAGTCAAATGCCTACGCTCATTATTGGCTCTTACTGGCAGAGTGACGCGGCGGCGCCTACGGCCCTATTAGCCGCCGCACTTGCATTC
>JAPLPA010000014.1 GCA_026400415.1 Afipia sp.
ACTCCCAGGGTCTTGCCGCGAACGCATATGGCTTCGACGTCAATGCGCCCACCGGGCAAATATCGACTAGATTGCCTTGAAGCTCGGATGTCAGCGCGCTTTCGAGATACGTCGTGATCTCGACATCCTCGCCGCGCCCCGTGAGGCCCATTTCCGGCACACCGCAGACTTCAGCCGCAAAGCGCACACAACGCGTACACTGGATGCAGCGGTTCATCGAGGTCTTCACAAGTGCGCCGAAATACTTGTCTTCGACCGCGCGCTTGTTCTCCGCAAAGCGCGAAGTATCGACGCCGTACCCCATCGCCTGATCTTGCAGATCGCACTCGCCGCCCTGATCGCAGATCGGGCAATCGAGCGGATGATTGATCAGCAGGAATTCCATCACGCCTTCGCGTGCCTTCTTCACCATCGGGGTTTTTGTTTTCACCGAAGGCAATTCGCCATTCGGACCCGGACGGCAGTCGCGCACGTTCCAGGCGCAGCTTGCGACCGGCTTCGGCGAGCCCGCAACTTCAACGAGGCACATGCGGCAATTGCCCGCGATCGACAGCCGCTCGTGATAGCAGAACCGGGGAATTTCGGCACCCGCAGCTTCACATGCCTGCAGCAGCGTATATTCCGCCGGCAAATCGAATTCTTTTCCGTCGATGAGAATCTTGCTCATTGCCTCAAGACTTTCTCAACTGGCAACCCGGCGGTGTCACGCCGGCCTGCACCATCGATGCTTTGATCCATTGCTGTGTTTGCGTCGCATAGGTCGCAAGATATGTCGGATCGCCGACATCCTTGTCGCAAAGGAAACGTAAATGGTTTTTCAGGTCGTGATCGCACGATGCCTGCCATTCGCGCTTGTCGGCAAATGCGGCGATCGCTTCCTCGCAGGAATAGAGAAAATAGGAGACGAAGCTTTCGTACTGGACCTGCTCATTCACAGGCCGCTTTTTGATGACGTCGTAGTCCGGCGCTGAGAACTGCGGATTTTTGAAAGCAAGATCCGTGTAACCCAGATACACCTGCCGCGCGCCCGCCTCGCGATTGTTGGATCGGATTTCGTTGATCTGAAAAAGAATGGCCACGAAACCGAGCAGCGCGACGGTCGCCTGCGCCATTTGCGCGAGCGTTCCGAATTTCTGCCAGAATGCGACCGGTCGTGCCATGCCCATCACTCCGCCGCGACCATCTTGGCGGGATCGAGAATCCCGATGTCGTCGATGCCAGCTTTGCGCGTATAATCATCGATCCGCGCTTCAATCTCCGGACGGAAATGCGCGATGAGGCCCTGGATCGGCCATGCCGCCGCATCGCCAAGCGCGCAAATGGTGTGGCCTTCGATCTGCTTGGTGACTTCGAGCAGCATGTCGATCTCACGCTTGTGAGCGCGGCCTTCTGCCATGCGTGTCAGCACACGCCACATCCAGCCGGTGCCCTCGCGGCACGGCGTGCACTGGCCACAGCTTTCATGCTTGTAGAAATACGAAATGCGGGCGATGGCGCGGACGATATCGGTCGACTTGTCCATCACGATCACGGCGGCGGTGCCAAGACCCGATTTCAATTTCGACAGCGAGTCAAAATCCATCGGCGTGTCGATGATCTGATCGGCCGGCACCATGCGCACTGACGAGCCGCCGGGAATGACGGCTTTGAGATTGTCCCAGCCGCCGCGAACGCCGCCGCAATGCTTTTCGATCAGCTCGCGGAATGGAATGCCCATCGCTTCTTCGACATTACATGGCTGTTCGACGTGACCCGAGATACAAAACAGTTTGGTGCCGACATTGTTCGGACGGCCGATGCTACTGAACCATGCCGCGCCGCGCCGCAGAATATCGGGCGCAACCGCAATCGACTCGACATTGTTCACCGTCGTCGGGCACCCATACAAGCCGACGTTCGCGGGAAACGGCGGCTTGAGGCGCGGCTGACCCTTCTTGCCTTCGAGACTTTCGAGAAGTGCCGTTTCCTCGCCGCAGATGTAAGCGCCTGCCCCGTGCGCGACATAGAGGTCGAACGGGAAACCGTTGATGTTGTCCTTGCCGATCAGATTGGCCTCATAGGCCTGATCGATCGCAGCCTGAAGATGCTCGCGCTCGCGGATGAATTCGCCGCGCACGTAAATGTAGCCGACATGCGCGCCCATCGCGCAACCGGCGATCAGACAGCCTTCGATCAGCAGGTGCGGATCGTGCCGCATGATCTCGCGATCCTTGCAGGTGCCGGGCTCGGACTCGTCGGCGTTGACGACGAGATAGCTTGGCCGTCCGTCAGCGTTGTCCTTCGGCATGAACGACCACTTCATGCCGGTCGGGAATCCTGCGCCGCCACGTCCGCGCAGCCCGGACGTCTTCATTTCCGAAATAATCCAGTCGCGGCCTTTGTCGAGAATAGCCTTGGTGCCATCCCACGCGCCGCGCGCGCGCGCACCTTTCAGGCCCCAGTCCTCGAGGCCGTAGAGATTGCGGAAGATGCGATCCTTGTCATCGAGCATACTTTATGATCCGCGCTTGGATTGCTGATAGGCGAGCCCGGCCGCCATCGCGCCGAAGCCGATCGCCCAGAACACGGCAGACTGCAGTTCGGTTTTTAGAATGTAGTAGTTCAGAAAAAAGATGAACGCCGCCGCGCAGACCGCGTGGAAGGCCAGATGCTTTAGAAGCTCGAAGCTCATCACGCGTCTCCCTTGGCTGGCTTTTTCGACTTGCCGCCGTCCTTAAGCGTGGTCGGGCCGCCAATCGGTGCAGAGAACTGGCGTCCATTTTGCGGACCAGGTTTCACAGGTTTGCCGGACGCAAAGCCGTCCAACACCTTGCCGAAACTCTCGGCCGTCAAATCCTCGTAAGTGTACTTCCAGATCAGAACCATCGGCGCATTCACACACGCGCCAAGACATTCGACTTCTTCCCAGCTGAAATTGCCGTCGTCGGAAACGTGAAATGGATCGTGATGAATGCGATGCTTGCACACTTCGATCAGATCTTCAGCGCCGCGCAGCCGACATGGTGTGGTGCCGCACACCTGCACATGCGCCTTCTTGCCGACCGGCTCGAGCTGGAACATGGTGTAGAAGGTCGCGATCTCGAGCACGCGAATGTAAGCCATGCCGAGCAAATCGGCGGTCGCACGGATGGCGGCTTCCGATACCCAGCCCTCATGCTGTTCCTGCACGCGCCACAAAATCGGAATCACCGCCGACTGTTGACGCCCGGGCGGAAACTTTTCGATCTGCGCTTTCGCCCAAGCCAGATTCTCCGCGCTGAACGAAAAGCTCGCGGGCTGCATCTCTTTCGGGGCTAGGCGGCGAACGGCCATCTCGTCTCTCTTAACTTGTCATGGCGCGGCGAGCCGCGCCTGAATTCAAACCGTAGATGCGCGTTTTCCAGAACGCACTCGAAGTGCCGAACACGTTATATCCGATGTGCGACATCGTCTTGATGCGGTCGAGGATCGCGACGTCGTCGACGGGCACGAAGCGATCCGCAACCGGATCGTGGATGATCGCCTTCATCGGCGTCTGCTCCACGATGTAACGGGTCACTGCATGCGTCGGATCGTTGCCGTGCTCTTCACAAACGAAAACAGTGTCGGTCTGCGACAGACGCTGGCCGCCCTTCATGGCTTCAATCTCAACGCCTTCAACATCGAGCTTGATGAGATATTTGCCGGTCGCCGCGATTTTTCCGTCGTCGATCAGATTGTCGAGTGCGATCACTTCAACCTCTTCGCCGCCGGCCTCGGGCGCGCCGGCAATCGAGAACTGCTCGTGCTTGGTGCCTGACAGGCGCGCCGTGCCGCGCGCCGATCCGATAGCGGCCTTGACTGGCTCGAAACGATCGCCGTTGATCTTTGCGTTGTGCGCAAGGCGCGGAAAATTGAGCGACGATGGCTCGATGGCGATGACCCGGTGTGAACCAAAACGCTTGCTCGACACCATCACGGACCAGTAGCCGTAATTCGCGCCGCAATCGAGCAGCGTGTAATCGATGTCTCTGGAATCCAGCAGCAGCAACTCAAGCTCTTCCTCGTAGAGAAACGTGCGATTGAGCAGCTTGCTCCAATAGCCGTCGCCGTAAGGAAACGAGAACGCCGCATCCGAACTCAGCATCACATTGATGTCGCGTTCGGGCAGTAGCGTCTTGAGCGTGTTCGCCGCGCCATTGTACCCACGATGACCGATCAGTGCGCCGACCTTCGATCCTGCGGTCAGCGCAAGACCGATACTGCGCTCCCACGGGTTTGCGCCCGTCATCGTGCCGGTGACGCGATCAAAAACGATGGGCGGCTGGGCCATCACCGGTCCACCTCCCCGAACACGATGTCGAGCGAACCCAGAATGGCAGACACGTCGGCCAGCAGATGACCCTTGCAGATGAAATCCATCGCCTGCAGATGCGCAAATCCCGGCGCACGAATTTTGCACTTGTAGGGTTTGTTGGTGCCGTCAGCAACGAGATAGACGCCGAACTCACCCTTCGGAGCCTCAACCGCCGCATAGACTTCGCCGGCCGGCACATGCACGCCTTCGGTATAGAGTTTGAAGTGATGGATCAGCGCCTCCATCGAGCGCTTCATCTCGCCACGCTTGGGCGGCACCACTTTGTTATCCAGCACCGAGACTGGCCCCTGCCCATCGGGCGCGCGCAGTTTTTCGATGCACTGCTTCATGATGCGTACAGACTGGCGCATTTCCTCGACGCGAATGCAGTAACGGTCGTAACAATCGCCGTTCTTGCCAATCGGAATATCGAAATCCATTTCGGCGTAACACTCATACGGCTGCGCCTTGCGCAAATCCCATGCAGCACCGGAGCCGCGCACCATGACGCCGGAGAAACCCCACTCCCACGCCTGCTCCAGCGTGACGATGCCGATATCGACATTGCGCTGCTTGAAGATGCGATTGTTGGTGAGAAGTGTCTCAAGATCGTTCACGACGGTAATGAACGGATCGCACCAGTCATAAATGTCGTCGATCAGTTTTGTCGGCAGATCCTGATGCACGCCGCCAATTCTAAAGTACGCCGCATGCATGCGTGAGCCGGATGCGCGCTCATAGAACACCATCAGCTTTTCGCGCTCTTCAAAACCCCAGAGCGGCGGCGTCAGCGCGCCGACATCCATCGCCTGCGTGGTGACGTTAAGCAGGTGAGAAAGGATGCGGCCGATCTCGCAATAGAGTACGCGGATCAATTGACCGCGGCGCGGCACCGAAATGCCGAGCAGCTTTTCCGCCGCGAGGCAAAACGCATGCTCCTGATTCATCGGTGCGACGTAATCCAGCCGATCAAAGTAAGGGATCGCCTGCAGATAGGTTTTCTGTTCGATCAGCTTCTCGGTGCCGCGATGAAGCAGTCCAATGTGCGGATCGACACGCGCGACAACCTCGCCGTCAAGCTCCAGCACAAGGCGCAACACGCCATGCGCCGCCGGATGCTGCGGTCCGAAATTGATAGTGAAATTGCGCATCCCTGGCTGTTCGGTCATCACGCCCCCGCTTTCGGCGGCGCAGGCACGGCAGCGGC
>JAPLPA010000004.1 GCA_026400415.1 Afipia sp.
CTGCTTCACTGGTCGCTAAGGCCGAAGCAGGCGAGCTTTACCTGGACTCAGTGCCCTCACCGGCCTGACCCAGATCAACTCAAGGCTTGTTCTGCGGGGAGCGGTCAGCTCCCCGCAGCTTGTCTTGCCTTTCAAACACACAAACAGAATTGAACCCCTTGGCTGAACGCTCAGACATCAGAAACGTCGCAATCATCGCCCACGTAGATCACGGTAAGACCACACTGGTTGACGCCATGCTCCAGCAGTCCGGAGCCTTCCGACAGGGCGCCGAGCTCAAAGACCGAGTGATGGACTCAATGGATCTCGAGCGGGAAAAGGGAATCACGATTCTCGCCAAGAACACTTCGATCCAATATGACGATGTCAAGCTCAACATCATTGACACACCAGGACACGCTGACTTCGGTGGCGAGGTAGAGCGCGGACTGTTCATGGTGGACGGCGTGCTTCTGCTTGTTGATGCGAGCGAGGGCCCACTTCCACAGACACGCTTCGTTCTGCGTAAGGCACTTGACGCCAAGCTGCCAGTAATTCTCGTTGTCAACAAGGTCGATCGTCCGGACGCGCGCGTCACGGAGGTGGTCAACGAAGTGTTCGATCTGTTCGCAGCACTCGATGCAACCGACGATCAGCTCGATTTTCCAATTCTCTATGGATCAGGCAAGAACGGCTGGATGGGCACCACGCCTGACGCCTCGCATGACGTCGGCATGAAACCGCTGTTCGATCTCGTCATCAAGCATGTGGCACCGCCAGTGGTTGAAGAAGGTCCGTTCCGCCTGCTCGGCACCATTCTGGAAGCCAACCCCTATCTGGGCCGCATTATCACCGGCCGCATCGCGTCGGGTTCGGTAAAGCCGAACCAGCCCGTGAAGGTTTTGTCGCGCGACGGCAAGACGGTTGAAACCGGCCGCATCACAAAAATCCTCGCTTTCCGCGGTCTTGAGCGGGTGCCAATCGAACTCGCCGAAGCCGGCGACATCGTCGCCATCGCAGGACTGCCGAAAGGTACCGTGGCGGATACGTTCTGCGATCCGTCGGTTGAGATTCCGATTCAGGCGCAGCCGATCGATCCGCCGACGGTGTCGATGTCGTTCATCGTCAACAACTCACCGCTCGCAGGCACCGAAGGCGACAAGGTCACAAGCCGTCTCATTCGCGACCGCCTGATGCGTGAAGCCGAAGGCAACGTCGCGCTGAAAGTTGTGGAAGCCGCCGACAAGGATTCGATGGAAGTCTCCGGCCGCGGCGAATTGCAGCTCGCAATTTTGATCGAGACCATGCGCCGGGAAGGTTTCGAGCTGTCGGTGTCGCGTCCGCGCGTCGTTCTCACCAAGGACGAAAGTGGCCAGTTGCTGGAGCCGGTCGAAGAAGTCGTGATCGACGTCGATGAGGAATTCTCCGGCGTCGTCGTGCAGAAGATGAGCGAGCGCAAGGCCGAGATGATCGAGATGCGCCCCTCCGGCGGCAATCGTCTGCGTCTGGTGTTCTACGCGCCGACGCGCGGCCTCATCGGTTATCAGGGCGAGTTGATGACCGACACGCGCGGTACCGCGATCATGAATCGCCTGTTTCACAACTATCTTCCCTATAAGGGTGACATTCAGGGCCGTCGCAACGGCGTTCTGATTTCCAACGATCAGGGCGCGGCTGTGGCTTACGCGATGTTCAAGCTGGAAGCTCGCGGCCCGATGATGATCGAACCGGGC
>JAPLPA010000278.1 GCA_026400415.1 Afipia sp.
GCATCGCCAAGAACGGCGATCCACTGAAGCCGCCAATGAATTTCGCGGGCTACGCCAAAATGACCCCGCAGGATCTGTCGGCTCTGGTTGCGTTCGTGCGCACGCTGCCCGCGCGAAAATAGCGGGCAACCGCGCGGCGCGTTACCAACCGTCCAGCACCACCTTGCCGACCGATGTGCCGCTCTCGATCTGAGCGTGCGCTTTCTTCAGATTGGCGGCGTTGATGGTGCCGAACGTCTTGTCGAGCGTCGTGCGCAAAGTGCCCTTGTCAATCAGGCTGCCGACGACATCGAGCAGATTGTGCTGTTCGATCATGTCGGGCGTCTGGAACGATGACCGCGTGAACATCGATTCCCAGTGCAGCGAGACCGCCTTGCCCTTCAGCAACATCACGTTCGGAGGCGTCGCCGGATCGTCGATCAATCCAATTTTGCCTTGAGGTGCGACGATGTCAGCCAGCGCTACAAAGTGCTGTTCGGTGTTGGTGAGTGCCGCGATGAAGGCAACCGGCGACGCCTTCAGCGCGGCGATCTGGTCCTTCATTGGTTTGGAGTGGTCGATGACGTGATGCGCACCGAGGTCGAGGCACCACTTTGATGACTCAGGACGTGACGCCGTGGCAATCACGGTGAGGCCAGTAAGTTGGCGCGCGAGCTGAATCAGGATCGATCCGACGCCGCCCGCGCCACCGACGATCAGCAGCGAGTGCGGTTCGGGACTTTTGGCTTGCTTTGCGCCGAGCCGGTCGAACAGCAATTCCCATGCGGTAATCGAGGTCAGCGGCAGGGCAGCGGCCTGCGCGAACGACAATGATTTCGGCTTTTGGCCGACAATGCGCTCATCGACGAGGTGAAATTCGCTGTTGGTACCTTGGCGTAGGATTGAGCCCGCATACCAGACCTCATCGCCCGGCTTGAACAGTTTTACGTCCGGTCCCACAGCATCGACGGTACCAGCGGCGTCATAGCCGAGAATCTTAGTTTCGCCTGCGGGCGGCTCGGCGCGCTTGCGCACTTTAGTATCTACGGGATTGACCGAGATCGCCTTCACGGCGACGCGAAGATCGCGGCCCGCTGGTTCGGGCTTTGCGGCCTCGAAATCCATCAGTGATTGGGCCTCGTTGATGGCGAGCGATTTCTTGTAACCAACGGCTTTCATGGGGCTTCCTGGCAAGGGGTGTAAGGCATTCAATTATATCGATTTTTTGCGTCTTGGCAGCCCCAATATCGCGGCTTCTCTTTGCATGAGAGGCGGCCTATATCTCTGCCATCGCATCCGGGATTTTCATTCATGACCGTACGTCGCGCCGTTTCTGCACTCGCCGTTTTCGTTGTCCTTGCCACGCCTGCGCTCGCGCAGGACCGTGTCGTTCCATCGTCGCCATCGCAGTCGCGGCTGTCTTATGCACCCATCGTGCAGCGCGTACAGCCTGCAGTCGTGAACGTTTACGCCGCCAAGGTTGTGCAGAACCGCAATCCGCTGATGGACGATCCGATGTTTCGCCGTTTCTTCGGAGTGCCGGGCCAACAACCCGAGCAGATGCAGCGCTCGCTCGGCTCCGGCATCATGGTCGATTCGTCCGGGCTGGTCGTGACCAACAATCACGTCATCGAGGGCGCAGACCAGGTGAAGGTGTCGCTGTCCGACAAGCGTGAGTTCGAAGCCGAGATCGTGTTGAAAGATAGCCGCACGGATTTGGCGGTGCTCCGTCTGAAAGATGTCAAAGAGAAATTCCCGACGCTTGATTTTTCCAACTCAGACGATGCGCAGGTCGGCGACGTCGTGCTCGCCATCGGTAACCCGTTCGGCGTCGGCCAGACCGTGACACACGGAATCATTTCGGCGCTGGCGCGCACGCAGGCCGGTGTTACCGACTATCAGTTTTTCATTCAGACCGATGCGGCGATCAATCCCGGCAATTCCGGCGGCGCGCTCGTCGACATGACCGGCAAGCTCGTTGGCGTCAATACGGCGATTTATTCGCGCTCGGGCGGGTCGATAGGAATCGGCTTTGCGATTCCCGCCAACATGGTTCGCGTCGTGGTCGCATCCGCGAAGGGTGGCGGCACAGCGGTGAAGCGTCCGTGGCTCGGCGCAAGGCTGCAGGCGGTGACGCCTGAAATAGCCGAGACGCTTGGTTTGGCGCGGCCCACCGGCGCACTGGTATCGAACATTACGCCGAAAGGTCCTGCCGAGCGCGCAGGACTTAAGTTGTCCGATCTCATTGTTTCGATCGACGGGCAGGCGGTAGACGATCCGAATACGTTCGACTATCGCTTCGCCACGCGTCCGCTCGGCGGTGCCGCTGCGATTGATGTTCAGCGCGGCGGCAAGCCGGTCAAGTTGAGCATTCCGTTGGAAGTGGCACCCGATACCGGTCGCGACGAAATCGTCATCAAGTCGCGTTCGCCGTTCCAGGGCGCGAAGGTCTCCAACATTTCGCCGGCCGTGGCTGACGAGTTGAAACTCGACTCCAGTGTTGAAGGAATTGTCGTCACCGATCTTGCTGACGATGCTCCGGCCGCAGGCGTCGGCTTCAAGAAGGGCGATGTCATTCTCGCGGTCAATGGGCAGAAAATTGCCAAGACAGCCGACCTTGCAAAGGCGGTTCTTGAAAGTACGCGCCTGTGGCGCATCACGGTGATCCGTGGCGGCCAGCAGATCAACGTGACGCTGGGTGGATGAACGCAAAGCGCAACGAGCAGCCCAAAAGTCTCTTCGCCGCCGCAGGCCTCGAGCAGGACGCGCCGCGGCCACTGCCGGATAAGTTGCGACCGCAAACCTTGAGCGATGTTGTGGGGCAGGACCATATCCTTGGACCTGACGGCGCGCTGACGCGCATGTTGGAGACCCGCACGCTCGGCTCGCTGGTGTTCTGGGGGCCGCCCGGGACGGGCAAGACTACGGTGGCGCGCTTGCTGGCCGACGCCACCGATCTGCATTTTGAACAAATCTCGGCGGTATTCTCCGGCGTTGCTGACCTGAAGAAAGTGTTCGATGCCGCGCGGTCCCGCCGCGAAATGGGCAAGGGCACGTTGCTGTTCGTGGACGAGGTGCATCGCTTCAACCGCGCGCAGCAGGATTCGTTTTTGCCGGTGATGGAAGACGGCACCGTCGTGCTGGTAGGTGCCACAACTGAAAATCCATCGTTTGAACTCAACGCCGCTCTTCTGTCGCGCGCGCGTGTTTTGGTATTTCAGTCGCTGGATCCAATGGCGGTTGAAAACCTGTATGCACGCGCCGAAGACGTCGAGGGCAGGAAGC
>JAPLPA010000312.1 GCA_026400415.1 Afipia sp.
CCCAACATGGTGGGCTCACCGCGCCAGGAGTTTATCTCCTTGCGATCAAAATGAAGCTGGTTCACTCTTTGCCCGTGCAAAATTCCGTTATTGCGTCACTGGGCTATGACGAGGTGCGTTTTCTTCGACCCGTGAGGCCCGGCGACGAGTTGAAACTTGAGTTGAAATGGCAAAGCAAAAGGTTGTCAGAGTCCAAGCCTGACAGAGGTCTCGTTGTCGGTCGCTATTCGCTGCTCAATAAAGCGGGCGAACATGTCATGAGCCATCTCGATACGGTACTTATGCGATTGCGGACGCCTCGGGTCTAGGCTCGCATGATGGCCATAGTCTGCATCCGACAACGCGGAGTGCACGATTCAGACGACCGTACCGTCGATCGTCGATGACCGTGTCGGAACAAAGCCCTTCCGCGAGTTTAGTCCGAAAGAAAAATCAGGAATTATGAAGAAGCTTGGGCAGCCAAACAGAAATCACGGCGGGCTTTCCGGCGCGCACTGCTTCACGGCCTCTTTCAAGTGCGGGCAGGATTTGCTCGGGCTGGGTGACGGTCTCACCATAGGCGCCAGCAGCAATGGCTTCCATCGCATAGTCGATTGGCGGGTCGAAAAAGCCTCCCTCGTATCCCGACTTTGATGCGTAGCCGTCGGGGTAGACCGCTGCCGTGCCGACCGTCCCAGTTGAGTAACTACGATTCTGGTAGATCACCGTAATAAACGGCGCTCCGACGTGTTTAGCGCTCCACAACGCCGCATTGGCTGTGCTGAAACCGTAAAATCCGTCGCCCGTAACCGCAACGACGTCGCGATCTGGCGCCGCCAGCTTTGCCCCAAGCGCAAATCCCGGAGCCCAGCCGCCCGAACTGCCGGGATTATGAAAGTAGGACCCGGGCTGCGACAGGCGGAGATAAGGCGCCAAGCGATTGTGAGTCATGTCATCTACGACAATCGCGTTGTTGCCGCAAAACGAGCCGATCTGATGACTTACCCAGCGCCAATCGATAGGTGACTTTTGCGAAAGCGCTTTGGCTTCGCTATCGAGCTTGTTCCTCTTTTGGGCGGAGGCGTCCGCGTTCCGCTTGAAACGTTCTGAAATAAGCGCTCGCCCGGCTTTATCTAAAAGCGACGAAATGCGTTCCGTCAGCGCGACCGTTGCCTTGTGAGCGCTGCCGGTTATCCTTGCCGCGGCCTCAAATTCAAACAGCGGCGTCTGCATTTTCACGGGATCTGCATCGATAACAATAATTTTCGCCGTCGGGGAAGGGGCGGCACTTCCAACGTTCCAAGGGACCGCAGCGTCTAGCACGAGCACAACATCGTATTCAGAGAGGTTGGCGTTCGAAAAGAACAACGCGTGATCCATTGGAAAGCATTGGTAACTTTTTGACGCTGCTTCCGTCGCTGGCATTCCCAAAAGTTCACATAGTCCGACCAAGGCTGCTACGTGGACCGGATTCTTTCCTTGACCGGACACGACGATAGGATTGCGTGCCGCCAGAAGCACTCTGGCGATTTCGTCGATTTGCGCGGCATCAAGTCCCGCCAATTCCCCAATTCCGAGTTCCTTCGACGTCGGAAACTGGCAGCCGTCGATCTGCGTAGATACGATTTCCCGGGGCAAGCAAAGATAGGCTGGTCCTGCAGGCTCGCTCATCGCGACCTGCAATGCGCGACTTACGACGAGCCCGGGATTCTCGTGAGACACCAGGCGATGTTCCCATTTTACGTACTGTCGGACGATCGCATTCTGGTCATAGACTTCTTGCAACCAGAAATGTGCCGCATCGCGGGAACCCTTGGTTGTTCCTGAGTACGCCGTGGGCGGAGCGCCCGCAGTCATTAACACAGGCAAGCCACTTCGTGACGCAGTATGGATCGCGCCTCCATGATGAAGCGTGCCGACATCCACGTGAACGGCTGTGACAGTAGGTTTTCCGCTGACCGCTGAATATCCTAAAGCGGCATTGAGACAGGCGTGTTCATGAAGGACTGAAATTAGTCTGATATTGGCTTTCTTCGTCGCAACCTGCTTTGCGATTGCTTCTTGATAAAAGCTGATCTCCGTTCCTGACGTAAAGAAAACATGATCAACGTTGTTCGCAACCATGGCGTCGAGAATTGCGTGACCGACA
>JAPLPA010000215.1 GCA_026400415.1 Afipia sp.
GAACCCTGATTAACTCAGCGCGACGTTGACCGCACTCTCCGGCAATTCGGCATTGAAGCAGCGCTGATAGAACTCGGCGACCAGCGGACGCTCAAGCTCGTCGCATTTGTTGAGGAACGTTACGCGGAACGCAAAGCCGATCTCACCGAAAATCTCGGCGTTCTCTGCCCATGTGATGACGGTACGCGGCGACATGACGGTGGAGAGATCGCCATTGGCAAACGCATTGCGCGTCAGGTCTGCAAGCCGCACCATCTTGTTGACGGTGTCGCGGCCGGCATCGGTGCGATAATGCTTCGCCTTTGCCAGCACGATTTCAACTTCGTTGTCGTGCGGCAGATAATTCAGCGTGGTGACGATCGACCAACGATCCATCTGGCCCTGGTTGATCTGCTGCGTGCCATGATAGAGGCCCGACGTATCGCCTAAGCCAATCGTATTGGCGGTTGAGAACAGACGAAACGCCGGATGCGGCTTGATGACTTTGTTTTGGTCCAGCAAGGTCAGGCGGCCTGAAACCTCGAGCACACGCTGAATCACGAACATAACGTCCGGACGGCCGGCGTCGTATTCGTCGAACACCAAAGCGATATTGTGCTGAAGCGCCCAAGGCAGAATACCGTCACGAAATTCCGTGACTTGCTTGCCATCGCGCACCACGATGGAATCCTTGCCGACGAGATCGATGCGGCTGATATGGCTGTCGAGGTTGACGCGCACGCAAGGCCAGTTCAGCCGAGCGGCGACCTGCTCGATATGTGTGGATTTGCCGGTGCCGTGATAGCCTGTGACCATGACGCGGCGATTTTTTGCAAACCCTGCCAGAATGGCGAGCGTCGTTGTGCGGTCGAAACGATAATCCGAATCTACATCTGGAACGTGCGGGTCGCTCTTGGAATAGGCTGGAACTTCAAGATCGCTGTCGATCCCGAAGACCTGACGAGCCGACACTTTCATGTCCGGAAGGCCAGCGGGTTCCTGCGATGTGGTCATGGCGGCGGTCATCAATCCTCCGTGGTTCCGGGCGCTCCCGGCACCAGACGTTTGAACAAGACATGCATGCTTGCTGCGGTTGGGGATACGAAGCGCAACCTAGCAGACGGATGCGGGCGGCAGAAGCCCGCGCGGTGATGAAAGTTCTGTTACATTATCAGACAGATAAGCCGTTTCCGACAGTTTGGTAGGGCTGCCCTGCGATAGGCGGTGAACGGCCCATGATCGCATCTGGCTGGCGGCCATTCATTCCCGGCTATACTTTGCGACATCACTCCAAACCATTGGATTGTTCGTGCACACTTATCTCAATGAACTGATCGAGTTCGTATCCATTCACGCGCTGTCCGCCTACACGGCGATATTTCTTGCCGCGCTGTTCGAAGCGATTCCGATTTTCGGCTCGATCATTCCGGGCTCGACCGTCATTCTGGCCCTCAGCGCGCTGGTGCCGAGCGGCAATCTGAAACTCGCGCCCGTATTGGCCGCCGCATTTCTAGGCGCGGTGATCGGCGACGGCCTCGCCTATCTGGTCGGCTACCGGTCGAAGGAAAGCGTGCTCCATACTTGGCCGATGTCGAAATATCCGAACCTGGTCGAAGACAGCAAAAACTTTTTCCACAAATACGGAACGCTCGCGGTGTTCTTCGCGCGCTTTGTGCCGCCAGTGCGCGCCTTCGTGCCGATTACGGCGGGCGCGTTGAGCATGCCGCCGATAAAATTTTTCGCGGTGAATATCATCGCCGTCGGCCTTTGGGCACCGGCGATGGTGCTGCCCGGCGTGCTCGCCGCGTCAGCGGTCGAACAATGGGGCGTCAAGGTCAAGCATTACGGCTGGCCGTTGGTCGGCGGCATTGTCGTCATCGGCGCGGTGGCGTGGGCGATCTATCACTGGCGCAAGGTGCGGCAGGGCGCGACTGCGAACGACATCGCGAAATAGATCCAGTTCAATTTTCAATGCCGCGACTTAAGCGCCGCGCACGACCGTCTTGAGGTAATTATACGCCTTGATGATTTCAATCAGGCGGTCTTCGGTGGAGCGGTCGCCGCCATTCGCATCCGGGTGATGCTGCTTCACCAGCATCTTGTATTTCGCCTTAACCGTCTCGATTGTCGCGTCCGGGCCGAGACCCATCACGATCAGGGCTTTCTTCTCGGCGTTGAAAACCTTGCGTGTCTCGGCTTTCGGTTCGGATTTCGCGCTCGAATTGGCGCGCCAGCGATTGCGGCCGTTCATCTCGTCGAACATCTTGAACGGATCGAGCGCGTCGATTTCGATATCGGCCGTCTTACCCTTGTTGTCGCCGTTCGCACCCATCTTCCATGTCGGGCGATGCCCGGTCAGCGCATCTTTCTGATAGCTCGCGACCGCATCGGGTGCCATGCCCTGAAAGAAATTATAGCCCTGATTGTATTCGCGAACGTGGTTGAGACAGAAATGCCAGTATTCCTTTTCCTTGCCGCGGCCCTTCGGTGCGCGGTGGCCGCCCTTGTTCTTGCAGCCGGGCGCCTCGCACATCTGGGCTTCTTCGCGCGCAGCGGCCTGCTGCTTCGCGCTCATCTTGTTGGACTTGATGCGGATGCTGTCGAAGAATTTGGATGAGTCGATGGCCATGAAGGATAACGACGCCTTGTTCAGGTTTCAGGTCGGACTTTGCCGCGAAACTTTCGCGGTCGCGGAGTATACATCGCAGCGGCAGTGAATCGCAATTGAAACGGTCATTGACCTGAACGGCTAACGCGCGATATTGCGCAGATCATGACCGCAAAAGATCAGATCATAAAAAAGTTGAGCGAAGCTTTCGTTCCCGAAAGCCTCGATGTTGTTGACGAATCCCATCTGCATGAGGGCCACGCAGGCCATCGGCCGGGCGGCGAGACGCATTTCAGGGTTTATATCGTATCGAAGGCGTTCGATGGGAAGACCCGGATCGACCGCCACCGCATGATAAATGCGCTTTTGGCACCCGAACTTGCAGGCCCGGTTCACGCGCTGGCACTCCACACTTACGCGCCCGGTGAAGATGCAAAGCGTCCAGCGCCCGCAAAAGCCTGCGACGGCCATAACCACTAAAACGCGGTTCCGGCCTTTTTTTAAAACGCCGTTCCGGCTTTCGGCTTTTTCTCAGGCATTTCCACCTCGCGCGGCAACGGCACGATACGCAGCGCGGTGATGCGGTTGCGCTCGCGCTTGAGAACGCGAAATCTGAAACCATGAAACGTGAAATTCTGGCCGCGATCGGGAATCGAACGAGCCTCGTGAATGACAAGACCCGCGACTGTCGTCGCCTCCTCGTCCGGCAGATGCCAGTCCATCGCGCGGTTGAGGTCGCGGATCGGCACCGACCCATCGACTACGACCGATCCATCCGGCTGCGCCCGCACGCCTGCTACTTCAATATCGTGCTCGTCCGAAATATCTCCGACGATCTCCTCCAGAATATCTTCCAGCGTCACCATGCCTTCGACTTCGCCATATTCGTCGACGACCAGCGCGAAGTGCGTCTTGCGGCGGCGGAATGCCTTGAGCTGCTCGGAGAGCGGACGAAGATCCGGGACGAACCACGGCGGAAGCATGATCGCATTGACGTCGATCTTAGAAATGTCGCCTTCGTTCAAACGAATGGCCCGCAGCACATCCTTGGCGTGAAGCACGCCGATGATGTTTTCCGGCTTGTCGCGCCACAGCGGAATGCGCGTGTATTCGGTGGCGAGCATTTCACGCACCAATTCCTCGGCGGGCAGATCAGCATCGATCATCACCATTTCCGTGCGGTGAACCATCACATCCGATACCTGCAAGTCCTTGAGATCGAGCAGGCCACCTAACATGTCACGATCGAGTTTTTCCACGCCGCCTTCGTGATGGATCAGATCGACTGCACCTCGCAACCGTTCAGTCGGCGACAGAGTGGGCTGATTGGCACCCACAGGAATTCTCAAAATCGTCAATAGCGCGCGAATAATAATCTCGATGACGTTGAGCACGGGACTCAAGAGAATCACCAGAAATTTCATCGGCTGCGCGACAAGAAGCGAGAGCCTGTCCGGCGCGTTGATCGCAATGGTCTTTGGCAGTACCTCGGCGAAAATCACCACCAGCACTGTCATAACGGCGGTTGCGTACAAGACGCCGACCTCGCCGAACCATGCGGTGAACAATCCCGTCGCCAACGCAGACGCGCCGATATTTGCGACGTTGTTGCCCAAGAGCAACGCGCCGATCATGCGTTCGCGCGCATTCAGCAGATAGGCCACCACGCCGGCCTGACGGCTACCCTGCTTCTCCAGCCGCAGCATGCTCGCGCGCGACGATGCCGTCAGAGCGGTTTCGCTCGCGGAAAAAAACGCCGACACGAGAAGGCAAAAAACGACGATGGAAAGGTCAAACCAATGCATGCGACTCTATCGACCCGGTTTGTGTGCAAGCTTCTCGGCAATGAAATTGCGAACCGTCGGCGCGTCGACATCGTTGGCGATGACGGCCTTGCCTATTTTTTCGAGAAGAATGAAAGTGAGCCGGCCTCGCTTCACTTTCTTGTCCTGCGCCATCAATGTCATCAGCGCATCGGCATCGCCAAGGCCCTCCTGCTGAAAGCCTGCAATGTCCTGCAAGCGCGTCGGCAAACCGACCGCCGCCAAGTGACGCTGCACGCGCTCCGCTTCCGACGGCGCGATCATCTTCAGATGGGCGGAAAATTCGGCGGCGAGAACCATGCCGACCGAAACGCCTTCGCCATGAAACAGACGATCCGAAAAACCTGTCGCGGCCTCCAGCGCGTGACCGAAGGTGTGACCGAGATTGAGCAGCGCGCGTTCGCCGGTCTCGCGTTCGTCGCGCGCCACAATCGCAGCCTTGGCACGGCAACTCGTCGCAATCGCATGCTCACGCGCCGCACCGCCGGAAAATATCTCGGCATGGTTCGCTTCCAGCCACGCGAAGAACGCCTCGTCGCCAAGCACGCCATATTTGGCGACTTCCGCATAGCCCGCACGAAATTGCCGCGGCGACAGCGTGTCGAGCACGGATGTGTCGGCAATGACCAGGACGGGTTGATGAAACGCACCTATCAAATTCTTGCCGTGCGGCGAATTGATCCCGGTCTTGCCGCCCACTGATGAATCGACCTGCGCCAGCAATGACGTCGGCACCTGCACGAAATCGACTCCGCGCCGCACGATAGATGCCGCAAATCCCGCGAGGTCGCCGACGACGCCGCCGCCAAGCGCAATCACCAGATCGTTGCGCTCGATCTTCGCCGCGATCAGTCCTTCGCAAACATCCTGCAGAACCGCGTAGCTCTTGGATGCTTCGCCTTCGCCGACAATGATGCACGCGGACTCGATGCCGGCTTGCGTCAACGCCGCTTCGGTTTTCGTCAGCCAATGTTGCGCGACAGTCTTGTCGGTAACGATTGCAACGCGCGCATTGGGCCGCAGTTTCTTGACGCGCTCTCCGAGCGAACCCAGCGCATCGCGCCCGATCACGATATCATAGGCCCGGTCGCCCAGGGCAACATCGACAATCACAGGATTCGAATTCTTGATTGGCGCCGTCATTTGCCGGCACCTGCCTGCAACTCCGCCTGAAGCGCGTCGAGACATTCATCGACGATCTTGTCATGCACCACGTCGCGCGACGCTACGGTGAGATCGGCAAGACGGTAGATGGGGCTGCGCTCAGCAATCAGTTTCTCAATCGTCGCTGCAGGATCTGCCGTCTGGAGCAAGGGGCGATCTGCACGCCGCTTGACGCGCTTGAGAATGACATCGCCCTCTACATCGAGCCAGATCGAAACGCCCTTTTGGCGAATCCGGTTGCGGGTTTCCTCACGCATGAACGCGCCGCCACCGGTCGCCAGCACGTTTGGGCCACCGTCCAGGAGTCGCGCAATCACGCGTGCTTCGCCGTCTCGAAAATATGGTTCGCCATGCGCGGCAAAAATTTCCGCAATCGTCATGCCGGCGTGCGCCGCTTCGATTTCGTGGTCGGCATCCAGAAACGGAATATGCAGCCGCGCCGCCAGCCTGCGTCCGATGGTCGATTTGCCGGCACCCATCATTCCCACAAGCACGATGCAGCGCGCGCCGAGGGCGGCGACGATCGCGGCCTCCTGACCGGAGGCATGCTGGTGCTTGGCGGCGATTTCGGTCATCGGCTCTTATACTACTGTGATCGATCGGCCCGCTAGACTCTCTTGCCCAAACGCCGCGAACATGTTGATTCCTTGGGCGGAAAGCCCCGATTGGTTAATTCGCGTCCGGCTCGAACGTCCCATAAGGCCAGCACCGATGCCCAGCCTGTTCCGCTTCTTGACCATCGTCGCCGTTCTGGGCGGCGTGATCTATGGCGGCATTTACGCGCTCGCGAATTTCGTCAATCCGAAGCCGCGCGAGATGACGATCAGCGTACCCCCCGACAAATTCTACAAGAAGTAACCGGGCTCACAGCACATGGCGCGCGACAAGGCATCCGACGCCAAACTGACGAACCTGTTTCTCGACATGCTCACCGCCGAGCAGGGCGCAGGCAACAATACCCTGCAGGCCTATCGCGGTGATCTCGACGACCTCTCCGGTTTTCTCGCACGCACCAAGACGACGTTCCATTCCGCTACCACACAATCGCTACGCGACTACCTCGCCGATCTGGAGGCGCGCAGATTCAAATCGTCGAGCGTCGCGCGGAAGATTTCTTCGATGCGGCACCTGTTTCGTTTCTTGCTCAACGAACGCATACGCGGCGACGATCCCGCAGCTATTCTCAGCGGCCCGAAACGCGGGCGCAGTCTGCCCAAGGTTCTTTCGATTGCAGATGTCGATCGGCTGCTGACGCAGGCGAAGTCGCAGGCGGACGCGTCCGAACAGTCGGCGTTGCAGAAAGTCCGCACGCTCCGGCTGTCATGTCTGCTGGAAATTCTGTACGCGACGGGATTGCGCGTTTCAGAATTGGTCGCACTTCCGTTGTCCGCCGCACACCGCGATGCGCGCATGATCGCCGTGCGCGGCAAAGGAAACAAAGAGCGGCTGGTGCCGCTCAACGAAACATCGAAGCAGGCGATGACGGATTATCTCGCTGCCCTCGACGCCGCCGGCAAAGACAAAAGCAAGACTCCACAATCGAAATGGCTGTTTCCTTCATCGGGCGAAAGCGGCCATCTGACGCGTCAGCATTTTGCGCGCGACCTAAAGGACCTTGCCGCCGCGACCGGCCTCGCCGCGCGTCTCGTCAGCCCGCATGTGCTGCGTCACGCATTTGCGTCTCACCTGCTGCACAACGGCGCAGACTTGCGCATCGTGCAGACGCTGCTCGGCCATACCGATATTTCGACGACCCAGATTTACACTCATATTGTCGAGGAGCGCTTGAAAAGCCTGGTGCGCGACCTGCATCCGCTGGCGGATAAATGACGGCGCAAAAATGCCCCAAAATCAGTGCTTTCGGCAACCGCGCTTGACTTAAAGCCGCTTCTTGACTTGAAAGACAGCAAGAGCCCGTTTCGTTCACCCTTCGCATGAAGCGTGTGAACCCCTATATGAACGACATGCCGGATTTGA
>JAPLPA010000127.1 GCA_026400415.1 Afipia sp.
CGTCGTCTTCCGACGTGAAGTACGAACACTTCCAGCCCCAATAGGTCCAGCAGCCGGCGAGGCGATCGAACACCTGCTTGGATGAGAGTTCAGACCCGAAGCGTTCTTTTTCCGGGAGTGCGGCAAGCGCAGCTTCATCCGGCACCGAGCGCCACAGCCATGAGGGGACGGTTTCTTCCTCGACCTTCTTCAGGTGCTTGGCGATACCGGCTTTGCGGAAATATTTCTGCGCCAGAACATCGGATGCAACCTGCGACCAGAATTCGGGGACTTCAACATTCTCGAGCCGGAACACCACCGAGCCATCGGGATTCTTGATCTCGCTTGTCGTCAGCCTGAAATCAATTGCTGCGTAGGGTGACTGATCGGCCTTGGTGTAGCGGCGTTCGATTCGCATTGTAGTGCCCCGTCTTTTGCCGGCGCGTCCTCAGAGAGGCTACGCCGGGGATTTCCATTCGCGAACAGGTTCGTTCGCAGTGTGCCGTTCAACTCGACCCTCGTTGGAGTCGTTCGCTCCGGCCTGTTCTCTGTTCAACGCCCCACAACGCAAACCGCTTCCAAAAAGAGCCGACAAATCCCCGACTCCGTGGCCTTTTCCGGCCTTGCGGAGCTTCCTGTCGGAACCCTCTTGGGAGCGTCCGGCGAGACCAAAAACACCCGCGCCGAACGATTCCAAAGCTAGGCCAGACTCAGTCCGCACGTCAAGGTTTAGTATCCAAACCTGAATCAAACACTAAATATGGTGGGAAAACGCGAAATTCCAGCGGAATGGTTCATCGCCGGTAAATTCGCAATGCGGCAAGTATCAGTGAGTCCTTCGCAATTCCCAAGGGCAAAATTTTTAAAAATTTTCACCCCTGTGAGTTCCGGCTTTTGCGGTGTTAAAGGTGCGGAAACCCGCGCTTTGTATGCGCGCAAAGCTCCAGATTCGTGTGGTGGAATTCGCGGCCTGCGGTCTTTATGCCCGTCATCCACACGCTGTAGCTTCGTAAGCGAGGGACAGATGAAGGTTTGGCTGCGAGCACTTTTTGTCGGAGGCGGCTGGGCGTTTGGCCTGCTGGCAATCGGTCTGCTGGTGGGGCTGCCGCAAACCCTTCAGACAGATCGAGAGTCAGTCGTCATCGGCGCAGGCTCTGCGATATTATCGGCGTTGTCCTTTTGGGCCGTGACGCAATTGCCAAAGAGCCCATCATGGCCCATCGCCATCGCGGGCTGGATCGTGGGCTTCTTTCTGCTTCCGGGCGTCGTCCGCGTGCTGGTTGGAATCGCCGACCTGATATTTCGCTAGCGATTATTCCGCAGCCAGCTTCCTCATGTCGGCATTCTCGTAAATCACTTCGCCGGTCGCGCGCTGGCGGAGCGCGACTTCCTTGGCGATGGCGCGTCCGAGAATGTGCTGGTCGATATTGCCGAAGCCTCCGGCCAGAAACGCGCCGAGCAATCCGGACCATCCGGGCGTGTGCGCGTTGCCGATGATGATGCCCGGACGGAAGATCGCAAGCCGCGCGAAGTTCACCGCGCGCACGGCGTCTTCCTTGAGGCCCATGACGCGCACATATTTGAACGGGCTCGACGCCGTGGAGCCGACGGCGGACAGCAGCGCGAAGTTTGAGACGCCGCCGTCATGGCAGCCGCGCGCGAAGGCGCCGACCACGCCGACTTCGACGCGCTTGAGATCGTCCTCGCTCCACTGCGCCGTGCCTTTGCCGATGCCGACGCAACTCACGGCGCTGACGTGGCCCTGTTGGGCGAGCATCTCGGTAGCGAGCGATTTGATGCGCGCGGCAAAGTCGGCGGCGTTCGTATCACACACGACGTTGCGCACGCGCTCTCTTGGCGAAACAGCCTTGCGCGTCACCATCACCACTTCGCGGCATTCCGGAATGGCGAGCAGTTCATCGACTGCGGCTGCGCCGACTTGCCCGGTGCCGCCGAGGATGATGGTGGAGAAGGGCGGGGGAGTCATGGCGAAAACTTAGGGTTACGCAACGGGTGAATCGGTTTTTGGAGTCGAGACGAATTTGCCGAATAGTTGAGTGTACTGTTCTATTTCAACTTCGAAGTAAAAGTTTGCTGTGTCTTCTACCATCGGCATTTCTCTATCCATCATCCAGCGTTTGGCGATTCCATCGTCGTTCTTGCGTTTGGATGTTTTTTGAAAAATATCCCGGTAACGAAACGGCGATATTCCGAGGAAAGGCACGAACGAAACTCTACCTTCTACTTCGTTTTCTATTTCTATCTCGTTTTGATGAAGGTCTTTAGCTTTGCTCTTTGGATAGGGCTCC
>JAPLPA010000075.1:0-1857 GCA_026400415.1 Afipia sp.
CGATCGACCTTGTTGATCGCGACGATAGGTTTGAGGCCAAGCTTAAGCGCCTTGCCGACCACAAACTTGGTCTGCGGCATCGGACCTTCGGCGGCGTCGACGAGAACGATCACGCCATCGACCATCGACAGGATGCGCTCGACCTCGCCGCCGAAATCGGCGTGGCCCGGTGTGTCGACGATGTTGATCTGCGTGTCTTCCCAATGCACCGATGTGCACTTCGCCAGAATTGTAATGCCGCGCTCTTTTTCCAGATCGTTGGAGTCCATGGCGCGCTCGACCTGTCGCTGATTGTCGCGGTAGGTGCCGGACTGCTGCAGCAACTTATCGACAAGCGTGGTCTTGCCGTGATCGACGTGGGCGATGATGGCGATGTTTCGCAAGTTCATGGTGTCACCGGTTCGGAGCGCGAGGGCGGATCTTGAAAACCATCGCCCAAAAAAATCCGGCCCGGTCCACAATGAACCGGGCACGCTTTACTCGTTGCGGCGCAATATAGTCAGAAACCGCTCAAAAACAATCGACGAATGCGAGTTTTTGGATGTTTTGGCGAATGGGTTAAATGCCATCAGGCAACGTGAGAACGGCTGGATCGCGCCGGTTTCTCATGCATTTCGACCAAAACGGCCTTCCTGTCGGCGACCGCATTGTGGAATTGCTCCAGCGCGATGCTGAAGGCCGTCAATGAGCCTTCCTCGATGGCTCCGTCCTCAAAGCAATGCAGCGTGTCGGCCATGATCTCGTCGGCCTCCGCCTGCATGGCGTCGAGCTCATCCGCAGAATCGGACTTTCGCGCGATCTTGAGCATCTCAAGCAGGCGTTCGCGCAATGACGTGTTGGACTCCCGCTCGTCGCGGCGCATGTAGCCGGCAAACCATGCACCGATGGAGCCGAGGGCGGAAAGGCCCATCACGCCGCCCCACAGATAGTCGCTGTATTTGTCGAGGAAGGATTTTTCGTCACCATCGACATAAGCGGCCGCACCCGGATGCACTGGAATGGCGGCGTCCTTGTCGGTGTCCGGCGTCTCCAGCTTGGCGCCCTGCGGGAATTCGCTCTGCACCTGCTGGCGAATGGAGAAAAGCTGGCGCGTCAGTGCCGCTGCCGTCGTTTCCGAAAGCGATTTTCTGGCGACGATGTGGTGTGCGAATGTGATGGTGTCGATCTTGTCGTCGGGTCGCGCAGGTTTTGCACCGAAGGAGGCCGCGGGAATTTCTCCGGCCTCATAGGCTTGGTACTTTTGCGCGATGGCATCCCCAGTATCGAGGCCGAGGAACGTCGGTTCGCCATTCTTCGACGTTGCCGCGATAGCATCGGCGGTGATCTTGCTGTTGAGAGGCCCGACCGCAAGAAAGGCGTCGATCTTTTCTTTTTCTGCCTTAAGCGCTTCGGGAAAGCCGTAGGTGCTGAATTGCGTGACTTGGACGCTCTCGGGCTTTACGCCGGATTGCGAGAGAATGACATTCAGTAGCTTGACGTTTGCCTGCGTGCGTCCGATCACGCCGATCCTCTTGCCGGTAAGCTGCTCGATCTTTTTGATCGCCCGTCCTTTGCCTGCAGCAGGAACCCACAACACCGCGAAATTCTTACGGACGATAGCAATGGCCTGAGCATCCTTCGGCAGATCGAGATCGCCTCTGACGATGGCAAGGTCAGAGGTGCCGGCACCTAGACTTGCAGCGCTGGCCGTGGTGCCGTCGGTGACGATCGGACGAAGCCGGACATATTTACGTTCGTTCGTAAAAATCTGCGCAATCGACTGAACGATTTTCACATCGTCGCTATTGGGCGGACCAACCGCGATCCGCAATGTAATCGGGCGCATCGCATAGTACGTCGTGCCGCCGACGGTTGCGA
>JAPLPA010000075.1:1864-4921 GCA_026400415.1 Afipia sp.
ATCGCCAGCACGGCAGCGATGATAATGAATAGGCCCTTGGACGCTTTCTGACGCTGGGGCGCGCCGGCGCGCGCAGGCGTACCGGACGCGATCGATCTCTTGAACATGTCCCCGAAACCCATGATCACCGCGCCCTTGGCCGAGTTGCTGACATTGGTTCATCCACCCGCCAAGACTACCATATTTTGAAAGCCTGTGACTATCTCGGACCCGATCCGTCGCGATGGCGTTGATACAATCCTGCCGGAGAATAGAACTGTAGTCGGTTCCGGCGGCGGTCAAGTTCAGGTGAATGAGGAGAATATCATGGATGAGCGGCTCTCAGGGGACACCCGAAAACAGGCCATCGGCAAGCTGAAGGGCTGGTCAGATGTCGCCGGACGCGACGCAATCACGCGGACATTTATCTTCAAGGATTTCAACGAGGCCTTCGGCTTCATGACTCGCGCCGCACTGGTGGCCGAGAAAAGCGACCACCATCCCGAATGGCGCAATGTCTACAAGACCGTCGAGGTGGTGTTGGCGACGCACGACGCAAATGGCGTGACAAACAAGGATATCGCGCTTGCCGAGGCGATGAACAAAATCGCGGGCTCTTGAATCGGCGAGCGTTCAATCTTGTGACGGCGTGCTGCGGTCCCCATTTGAGGTGCTGGTTTACAAGGACGAGCAACATGGCATCCGACGATACCGTTCATTTCGGACCGGCCGAGAAGCTGGCGAAAGATCCGGAGCGCGTGCGCAAGAGCTTTTGGATCAAGATCAAACGCGTCGTTGCGAAGCTTCCGTTCGCCGAGGATCTGCTCGCCGCATACTACTGCGCCTTCGACCGGCAGACGCCGCGCCATGTGCAGGCAACATTGCTCGGTGCGCTCGCCTATTTCATTTTGCCGTTCGATTTCATTCCCGACATGCTGCCCATTCTCGGGTTCACCGATGACGCGGCGATTCTTGCAACCGCGCTGCGGATCGTGTCGAGTCACATTACGCCGGAGCATCGCGAGGCCGCGAAGGCGGCGTTGGCGCGGGGCGCGGAAGAGGAAGCCTGACGCCCTAAGGGTGAAGGATCACCTTGCCCATCGCCTTGCGCTCGGCGAGCACCTTGAGCGCATCGGTCGTCTTCGCAAGCGGGAACGTGCGGTCGACGTGCGATGAGATTTTTCCCTCCGCCGCCCACTGCATCAACTTTTCGAGCGCCGCGCGGCCATGCTTCGGATCGCGCTTCATGTAGGCGCCCCAGAAAACACCTCGAATGTCGCAGCCTTTCAGCAATGCAAGGTTGAGCGGAATTTTTGGAATCTGTCCGCCCGCGAATCCGATCACCAGAAAGCGTCCCTTCCAGGCCAATGAGCGTACGCCGATCTCGGCGAAATCTCCGCCGACCGGATCGAACACAATGTCGATGCCCTTCTCGCCGCCGAGACGTTTCAGCCCTTCGCGTAAATCTTCCTTCGCGTAATTCAGCGTCATGTCGGCGCCATGCTTTCTGGCGAAGTCCAGCTTCTCATCCGATGACGCGCAGGCGATGACTTTCAAACCCAAGAGTTTGCCGAGTTCGCAGGCCGCCAGCCCTGTGCCGCCTGCCGCGCCGAACACCGCGAGCGTCTCGCCGGGTTTCGGATCGGCGCGGTCGGCGAGCGCGTGATAGGCGGTGCCGTAGATCACGATGACGCCGGCGGCGCGATCAAAGTCGAGATTGTCGGGAATTTTCACGATTGAGGTTGCGGCCACGGCGACTTTTTGACGTGCGCCGTTATGACCGATGGAGGCTGCGACGCGGTCGCCGACTTTCACATCGGTGACGCCTGAACCTACGCTCTCGATCACACCTGCGATTTCAGCAGCAGGAGAAAATGGAAACGGCGGCTTCACCTGATACTTGCCCTGGATCATCAGCAGGTCGAAAAAATTCAGCGCCGCCGCTTTAATGTTGATCACGGCTTCGCCCGGACCCGCGACAGGATCGGGAATGTCGCTCAACACGAGATCGTCGGGACCGCAGAACTGCGAACAGAGAACGGCTTTCATGGTCACACCTGAAAAAGAGAACTGGAACCTGTGCGTTAATTCTTCATGGCGGATTTGAGGCCGCCGCACAATTCAATTCATGCGCGAGAGGCTTGTGCCGCATCGTGTGGCACTGCAACTTGCTTTCCATCATCGCGATTTTTGGCTATGGCAGTTGCATGAAACTTTATTCGATTCACGGCGGCCACGCCGTTTTGCGGCGTTCACTGTCGGTAGCCGTTGTGGGCTTGCTGATTTACACAGTCTCTGCTGCCGCACAAAATACGCCGACGCCTAAGGCGGCCGCGAAGGACGCTAAATCTTCCGCAAAAAGCGACGCGAAATCGTCGGTAAAATCGAGTGCGCCCGCGGCACCGGCCGCGACTGGAAGCGCTGAACCTACTCTGATCGGCCAGTTCGGCACCTGGGGCGCCTACACAGCATCACCGAACGGAAAGAAAGTCTGCTTCGCACTCGCCAAGCCGGGATCTTCGAAAACCAATCCGCCGAACCGTCCGCGCGATCCGTCGTTCGCTTTTATCTCGACACGCCCCGCCGAGAAGGTCGCGAACGAAGTCTCGATCATGATCGGCTATCAGCTCAAGCCCGGCTCCGAGGGCTCGATTGAAATCGGCAGTTCACGCTACGCGATGTACGCGCAGGGCGATGGCCTTTGGATCAAGAACGCCGCCGAGGAAGGGCGTCTCGTCGATGCCTTGCGCAAAGGTGCGGACGCGACCGTGAAAGGCTCATCCGCAAAGGGCACCGACACGATCGATACGTTTCTGCTGAAAGGCCTCGCACAGGCGCTCGATAAACTCGCGCAGGAATGCAAGCGCTGAGGCCAAAGCAGGCTTTTCATACGGCCTTTTAAGGCCTATTTGATCCTCATGAACGAGATCGTCACCAGCACCGGAGCGCCACTGGAAAAGGTGGCGCTCGAGATCTATCAACCGCCGGCCAAGCCGTCGCTGATCGGATTATCGCGCGAGGAGATTTCCGAGCATCTTGGCGAACTCGCTGTCCCGGAAAAGCAGCGCAAAATGCGCG
>JAPLPA010000605.1 GCA_026400415.1 Afipia sp.
AAGGTGCGGGTGGGCGCGAAACCTCACGATTCGTACGGCTATGGCGCGCTTGCCTTTATCGCGGCGCTCGACGACGCCGGCATCTCGCGCGACGAAGTGGATGGGTTGATTACAAGTTCCGGCATTGCGCATGAGCGCATGAGCGAAGTCATCGGCCTTAACCCGCGCTGGGGCACACAATCGGACGCCGTCAACGCGGTCATGCAGGCCTGTATGGCTGTCGCATGCGGTCTCGCGAATGTCGTGGCGCTCGTCTACGGCAACGATCAACGCTCTTCGAAGGTCGCTTATGGTGGCTCCAACCCGATGGGTGGCAACATGGTCTTGTCGTACATCTATCACGCGCCCTGGGGCATGACCTCTCAAGGCGCCCTGTATGCTATGATGTTCCGCCGATACATGGAGTTGTACGGGTGTACGGAAGCGCAGCTCGGCGAGGTTGCCGTGGCGCAACGCCTAGCCGCTTCGCTCAATCCGAACGCTATCATGCGTAAGCCGCTATCGCTCGTGGACTACCTTGCGTCCGACTATATTTGTGAGCCGTTGCGACTGCCGGACTACTGCCTCATCAACGACGGCGGCGTCGCGTTGATTATCACCGACGTAGAACGTGCCGCAAAGCTGAAGCATCGTCCCGTCACCATTCACGGCGTCGGCCGTTTCGACCTTAATCGCAATGCGACGAGCATGGAGCCGCGGCTGATCGATTTCTATCGGACCGCCCAGCGCGCCAGCGCCGATCAGGTCTTCAATATGGCATCCGTCGGCCCCGAGGACATGAGTTGTCTTCAGGTCTACGACAGCTTCTCCTGCCATGTTCCGTTTGCGATCGAAGGCTACGGCTACTGCCGCGAGGGTGAAGTTGGGCGCTTTCTGAGCGAAGACGGCATATCCTTGTCAGGCAAGCTGCCGGTCAACACATCGGGCGGGCATCTTTCCGAAGCCTATATGCAGGGTTGGAATCACCAGATCGAATCCGTCCGCCAGATCCGCGGCGAATGTGGCGAACGCCAAGTCCAGGACTGCCGGTTCGTCCACTACAGTTCCGACGTGGCCGGCAAGGCCTGTTCCATCATTTACGGCGAGTGAAGCGCGCGATGGGTAACTCTCGTCCCGTACTATCGATGTATGACCTTCCTCTCTGGGAAAGCATCCGCGCTCGCCGCATGGCGCTTCAGTGCTGCGGGAGCTGCGGTCATTTGTGGTATCCGCCCGGTCCGGTGTGCCCTGACTGCCTTTCGACGGACTTTATGTGGAAGCCTATATCAGGAACCGGCGACATTCTCTCGTGGGTGGTCTTTCACAGACAGTATTTCGATGACTTCCCTGTCCCCTATAATGTGGTCGCGATAAAACTGAGCGAAGGCCCGATTTTCTTGACCAACCTTGCCGGTGCGCTTCCCGAACAGAAGCTGATCGGCAGACCTGTTCGCATTGAATACCAAACACGGGCGAATGGCGACGTGCTGCCGGTCGCCGCCCTCGCCGACCAATAAAAACTTTCGAGAGATATCCGATGGGCAAATGGCGTGATCAAATGCAGTCGCGGATCGCGACCAACGAGGCGCGCGACAGATGGGGAGATCAGGTCCGCGAGGACATTCTCGAACCCGAATTGCCGATCATCGACCCCCCTCACCACTTGTGGGACGCTCGCCCCGAGCCCATGCCCCGTTATGTGCTGGAAGAAGTGCTGGATGACGTCGGCACTGGCCACAACATCACTGCGACTGTCTTTCTGCAATGCGCGTCCATGTAGCGAGACTTCGGCCCGGAAATTCTGCGCCCGGTCGGAGAAACCGAGTTCGTCAACGGCATCGCAGCAGCGAGCGCCAGCGGAAATTTCGGACCGACGCGAATTGCGGCCGGTATTGTCGGCTATGCCGATCTCATGGAAGGCGCAGCGGTCGAACAGGCGCTTGAGGCACATATTCAGGCAGGCTGCGGACGCTTCAAGGGCGTGCGCTTCTCGACAGGCGCCGACGAGGATTCCGAGGT
Source organism: Afipia sp. (assembly GCA_026400415.1). GTDB lineage: Bacteria > Pseudomonadota > Alphaproteobacteria > Rhizobiales > Xanthobacteraceae > Afipia. The sequence goes on from JAPLPA010000605.1 coordinate 1,999, forward strand.
ACGCAAGCACATCAGAAGGCCGGTTCCGAGACAGCTGCTCGGCCATCCTCAGTTGCGGGAAGCATTCGCAAAATTGTCTCCGCTTGGGCTTTCGTTCGACTGCTGGCTCTATTTTACGCAACTTTCTGATGTCGCCGAACTAGCGCGGGCATTTCCCGATACATCGATTATCGTAGATCACGTCGGCGGCGTACTCGGGCTCGGACAATATGCAAACCACCGGGAAGAGACGTTCGCTGTTTGGAAGAGCGGCATCCAGAGTATTGCCAAACAACAAAACATCTCGATCAAACTCGGCGGTCTGACCATGAAGACGGTTGGGTTTGGCTTTCACGAACGTCCGATTCCCTCTACTTCCTCTGAGCTGGCACAGCGGTGGCGACCTTACATCGAAACCTGCATCGAAGCTTTCGGCACCGATCGCTGCATGTTTGAATCTAACTTCCCGGTTGACCGGGAGGGCTGCTCCTATCCGGTTCTGTGGAACGCCTTTAAACTTGTAACGAAGGCGTTTTCTGCATCGGAGAAAGCCGCCCTGTATTCAGGGACGGCCAGTCGAATTTACCGAATTTGACGTGATTTGATAAACCGAGCGTCACACAACGATGGATGTATCACACGGAGCATGAGCTGCAGCCGCAAAATACCGAAGAAGCCGTCGAGAAAGCCTCATGTTCCGTAACCTGTCGTTGTGCGAATCCAATTGCCCGTCACCTAGGCGCCAGTTTCACGCGACGATCGAGCGGCGCGCTTTGATCGAAGGTGGTTTCGAGCTGTCTCGATCAACGCGATAAAGATAATCGAGGCATTGCCGCTAGAGTTGTCCAGTTATCCTCCCGCTGTGCTTCCCGGAAGCTGCGAAGACAGATAGCATTCAGCGAATAGCCAAGAACGAGCTGGAGAAACGGGATGGAACCGCGCTTGGAGTTTGCTTTTGAGAGCCGTCTTAAGCTCGCCCCTCGGCTGCGCCTTGAAA
>JAPLPA010000322.1 GCA_026400415.1 Afipia sp.
TGCCTGTGCTGCCGCTGCTGGGGCCACGAACCCTAACTTAAGCTGGCGTCATTCGTGGAGCGAGGTCGTCAACGACCGCTGCGGCTCACGGCTTTTCCCTCTTGTCCATTGCCAATTCGATCGGAACTGAAATCGCGCTCATTCCCTCCAGAACCGCATTGTTTTCTTTCGTCAAACGAAAGAAGCCCGTCGTCTGTTTCCCTGACTGACTCCATCTCCCGTAAACGGCGAATACGCCTGGGTGATCGGTTGGCGAATACGTGATCCGGTAATCGAGCGATTCTTCCTTCTGGTGCGTTTTGTTCATATTACTCTGAGCCGAAAACGAGTTTACGGGGACATCATTCTGGATGATATCACCATACTTTTGCTTCTCACCCCCCGAGATGGTGCCGGTTCCATCGTCTCGAAACTCAATAGCAACCGGACTCCCAGGACGCCCGTAAAGAGGGGAGGCCCACTTCCCGATGATCCGGATACTGTTGGCGCGGCTTTCGCGATCGACTTGCACCGCAGCAAGTTGCTGTTGCAGCGATGACAGTTTCTGAGTGACGTTTCCCAGTTGCTGTGTGAGCGATCGGTTTTTCCCGACGAGCGATTCGTTTTCGACTTCCAGCCGCTTACTGTCGGCCTGCGCTTTCTCGGCCGCCTCCAAAGCCGCTTTTGCTTTGTCCAAGTCGCTACGGTAATCCGCGAGCGTCTTCTCTGCGTTCGCGGCCCCCACCTCAAGTTTGGCAATCATCGCCGCCTGGTCGGCGACTTTTTCAATGATTGCGTGGTAATCAGGGACGGTGGACCTCCCACAGCCTGCAGTCAGCAAGGCGAAAAACGCAAACGAATAAATCGCCAACCTCAAGACAGACAAATGTGCCTCCGCCAATGAGTACGCACCGGACACCTTTACCCCGCGTAAGATATAGCCCGGTCAACGGCACCTCCGCAAGCGTTAGGCCAGCGGCGGCGGCTAGATGTTGGTTGTGTACCCCGCCGCTGGGCGGGCAAAACGTCCTAGCAAATGGCTCGCAGGTGCCACCCCACTTGGCTCTGTCGGGTATTGCTCCAGAGCGAGGCTTCAAGGGCAGCCTGCACCTTGGCACGATTTCCGTCTACGTCGTAACCCTGGGCTTCACACTCTGTCTTGTACTGGCAGTGAAGGCGGGCCAGGATCGCGTGACCTGCCCCGCTTCGCTTGCTGAACTCCGCGTGAGCAGACGATGCTCGCTGATCAAGTCATGTTTGATGACCTATCCCCGCGTCGAAGAGACGTCGTGAGTTAAAGCGACAAAGACGTTTTCTTTAACTCACTTCTGCTTCCCTCCGAAGCGGACGTGAAGATCCTTACGGAAAGCACCGTGGCCATTGGTGGCGTCTGGCCGCATTCTGGCGGAAATGCTCACGCGACATTTGCCAGCCAAAAACGAAACGGGAAAAACCGGGACCGCGCGCGCCCCGGGAAGACACTCGGTTTAATGTCCTAAAGGCCCTAGAGATTGAGGCCGGGGGGGGCGGGCAATCGCATCTTCTGAGGCGGGCACAAGTGTTGCAATGAATCGTCATGAGTCAAGCGTGCGGCGTTAGCCGCACGCCATATAGCCCCGTCATGGAGGACGACTTGTGATTCCTTCAAAGAGCCCTGTAATTTTTTCACACTTCGATGATCTGACCGATCCACGAATGTACCGGGCTCAGCGTCCTCTGCTGATCGATATGGTCGTCATCGCCTTGTGTGCAGCGATCTGCGGGGCCGAAGGATGGGCTAATGTCGAGCGATTTGGCAAGAAGAACAAGAGATGGTTTGCCCGGTTTCTCGAGCTTACCAGCGACATCCCATCGCACGACACATCTGGCCAAGTGTTCGCTTGGCTCGACACGTCCGAGTTCTATGCCTGCCTGCAGCGATCGATTCGGTCGCTCAATAACGCGTTGAACGATCACGGAGTCCGACTGGACGGCAAGACCCATTGGCCAGGGGCGATGAGGATTCGCATGGGGGCTGGTAGGCAA
>JAPLPA010000299.1 GCA_026400415.1 Afipia sp.
CCGGTGCGCCGACCGACCGTCCGCAGCTTGCCGTCAGCGCAGGCATTTTCCGCGACGGAAAAATCCTGCTGGTGCGGCGCGCCCGCGAACCCTCGAAGGGTGTTTATACGTTTCCCGGGGGCCGCGTGGAATTCGGCGAAAGCCTGGTGGAGGCGCTCGCCCGTGAGGTGCGCGAAGAGACCGGACTTGTGATTGAGGTGATCGGCCTTACGGGCTTCCGCGAAGCGTTGCCGGCAAAAACCGGCGGTCACGGTCATTTCGTGATCTTGCCGTTTGCCGCCCGCTGGGTTGCCAATGAGGTCACGCTCAATAACGAACTGGACGACGCGCGCTGGCTGACGCCGGGGGCGCTGGGAAGCATTCCAATCACCCTCGGCCTTGAGGCGACCATCGCGACGGCCCGCGAAATCGCCGGCGTGTGACGCCTTGCGTCAGTCTCCCTGAGCGGGCATATGGCAACCTTCATGCGCGCGCACATCACATCTTTCTCGCTGATGCTGGCTTTATTGGCTGGTTCGGCACCCGTGCGCGCTCAGTTTTTTTTCCCGCAACAGCAGCAACAACAACAGCCGCCGCAGCCCCGACCCCCAGTGCGCCCGCCTGTGCAAGCGGCACCGCCTCCCGTTTCCGATGCTGCCGCACCGTTCGACGCCGACCTGCAGCGGCTGGCTGAAATCCTCGGCACGCTTCATTATTTGCGCGGGATTTGCGGAACCAATGAAGGCCAGAAATGGCGCGGCGAGATGCAGGCGCTCGTCGATGCCGAAACGCCGTCGGGCGAGCGCCGCACCCGTATGATCGCGAGTTTCAACCGCGGCTATAACGGCTTTCAGCAGACCTACCGGACCTGCACGCCGGCGGCCACGGTTGCGATCAAACGCTATCTCGACGAAGGCTCGAAAATCTCGCGGGATCTGACCGCCCGCTACGCCAATTGACGCGTTTTCGGCCCAAAGAAGCCCCGGAAAAATACCCCTGGATTTTCCGATAGATTGAGATCGGGCCATTAACCTTTCCTCAAGAACTGGCCTATCCCGGTCCATCCCGCATGCTAATGCTCACGCACGTTCCATCAGCGCATTCGCACCGGATGCGCCCGCCACAGGCTTTTGAGTATTCATGTCCCATCCTTCGCATTGGTCGCCCGCTCGTGATCTCCTTCCCGATCAGGAGCAGAAACAAGCCGCGCTGAGTTACCTGAACGAGGCTTGGGCGGAAGCGCGGCACGATGGTGTGGATGGCGATTGTCTGGCGCAGGCAAGCTTGTTTGCAGCATTCGCCGAACTCGTCGGCACCTACGGCGAAGATGCAGTGGCGAAATTCGTCGAAGGTCTTGCAGGGCGTGTGCGCAGCGGCGAATTCTCCGTCGTCGCGTTCAAGCAGTAGCGCTCACTGCGGCTCGATACGCCCGCGAATTTTTTCGTACATCTGAAGATATTCACCGTCCTTGGTTGCGGAATACCGCTCTTTGAGAAAATCGCATGCGATGAGCGAGCGGCGCGTCACATCATCTTCGTGACGCAGATGCTGCGACAAGTCGGGCGCGAAGATTCGAAAATCCCCCTGAGCAAGAATCACCGTGGCAAAACGCTCCTGCACGAATGTTTTCATGGGTGCGTGACCATCTTCGTGGGGCGTCGGTTTGGCCAGATCTGAACCTGGGTCTTCCTCGACAAACTTGAAGAACTTGTCCGCGATTTCGAGCCACTGCATCCAATAGTCCGGCTTGGCAATGAGGTAGTTGCTGAATACGGAGTTTCGCGAATGCGTGACGAAGGTCTCCAGATTCAAACCGAAGCCGATTTCGTCCAGGAATTTCTGGCTTCCGTTTAGCAATCCGGGATGCCGGAATTCACCCTGCTCGAACGGATTTCTAAAATACGCCAGCACATTGGACCCCGGCGAGAACAGCGCGACGTCGGCATGCCCGTCGATCCGGTCGAGAACGCTTAGAACAAATTCCGATTTAAATCCGGTCTTCTGCTCAAATTTCGGAGACAGAAAACCGTACCACGCGCCTTCTTCCAATTTATTCGCGCGAAGGAAATTTCGCATCACCCAGAACTCGTACCAATCCGGGCGCTCGTTGGGCGTGTTGTCCAGCGGAATGAAGCCGGGATCGAGCATTCCACGCGACCGATCATCGTAGAATATCTGATAGACAAATTTCCTGGCGTTACCCAATCGTGGCGGCGTTCGGCTCATCGCGGAAACTCAAGGCTTTAACGTTTCCTGAAACCGGACGGTTTCGCCGGTGGATGGTGTCGTCAACTCGCCCTGCCACATCACACGCTTGCCGCGCACGAACGTGCCGACCGGCCAGCCCTTGACCCGCATACCATCGTAAGGCGTCCAGCCTGCGCGTGACGCGACCCATTTGTTGGTGATGGTTTCTTCGCGCTTCATATCGACGACCGTGAAATCTGCGTCATAACCCGCCGCGATGCGTCCCTTGCTCGCNNNGCCGGTGAGGGCCTGCGCTGGTGAGATCGACAAACCGCGCGAGCGACAATTTCCCCGCGTTCACGTGATTGAGCATCACCGGCACCAGTGTCTGCACGCCGGTCATCCCCGATGGCGAGGCTGGATAAGTCTTCGCCTTCTCCTCAAGTGTGTGTGGCGCGTGATCTGATCCCAGCACGTCGATGATGCCTTGCGAAATTCCGAGCCAGATGCCGTCGCGGTGCAATGCGTCACGCACCGGAGGATTCATCTGTACACGCGTGCCGAGCCGCAAGTAATCTTCAGGGCCGGCCAGCGTGAGATGATGCGGCGTCGCCTCGCAGGTGACGAGATCCTTATGCTCGCGAAGATACTCGATCTCTTCTTTTGTCGAAATGTGAAGGATATGAATGCGCCTTCCCGTTTCGCGTGCGAGTTTCACAAGGCGCTGCGTTGCCATCATTGCTGCGGTCTCGTCGCGCCATACCGGATGCGATCGCGGATCGCCCTCGACGCGCAGATGTTGGCGCTCATTGAGACGATATTCGTCCTCGGCGTGAAATGCCGCGCGGCGGCGAATGACATTGAAAATTTTCCGCAGGCTCTCGTCGTCTTCGACCAAAAGCGATCCGGTTGACGAGCCGATGAACACTTTCACACCCGCACAACCCGGTGCGCGTTCAAGCTCCGGCAGATCCTTGACGTTCTCGCGCGTTCCGCCGATGAAAAAAGCGAAATCGCAATGCATGCGATGATGCCCGCGATTGACCTTGTCGGTGAACGCAGCCTCATTGATCGTCAGCGGATCGGTGTTCGGCATCTCGAACACGGCGGTGACGCCGCCCATGACGGCGCTGCGTGAGCCTGACTCCAGGTCTTCCTTGTGCGTCAGCCCCGGTTCGCGGAAATGCACCTGCGTGTCCATCACACCGGGCAGAATGTGAAGTCCTTTGCAATCGACGATCTCGCCGGCGCTCGCGCCTCCCAATGCGCCGATGGCCGCGATACGTCCATTCTTGACGGCAATATCACGCACGCCCTCGCCGTCCTGATTGACGACCGTTCCGGATTTCAGGATGGCATCGAAGGATTGCGCCAATGTCGTATGCTCGCGAAGTTGTGCACTATTTGGCTGGGGCTTGTTCCCCGCACCTTAGCGACTTAGCTTGGAATGGTGTATCTGTTGGGCGAATTTCCCCAAAGAATCTCAGTATCGAAGGCTTTGAAGCACGTCCATGAAAGTAGCGTTTCTCCCAGATCGCGGCGTCATCAAGGTCAGCGGCGACGATGCGCGCCGTTTTCTCGACGGTCTTGTGACGACCAACATCGAAATGGTCCAGCCGGGCTCAGCCCGGTTCGGCGCGCTGCTGACGCCGCAGGGCAAGATCATCGCAGATTTTCTGGTGACTGAAGCCTCAGCCGGACAAGGCGGCGGCTTGCTGCTGGACTGCCCGAAAGCGCTGGCGCAGCAACTGGCCGATCGTCTCGGCTTCTACAAACTGCGCGCAAAGGTGGTGGTCGAAAATCTGTCCGACTCGCTTGGTGTACTGGCGGTGTGGGATGGAGAGCCGTCAATGAAGCCGGATCTGGCATTCGCCGATACGCGCAATTCCAGTCTCGGATGGCGAATTCTGGTTCCGGAGGATTTGGCGCAGAAAGCTGCCGCTGCTATCGGCGCGGAATTTGTGGACGCCGCGCAAGACGAAGCACATCGCATTGCCTGCGGCACGCCGCGCGGCGGCATGGACTTCATCTACGGCGACGCCTTTCCTCATGAGACGAACATGGACCGGCTGCATGGCGTCGATTTCGACAAGGGTTGTTATGTCGGTCAGGAAGTTGTGTCGCGCATGCAACATCGCGGCACGGCACGAACGCGGATCGTTCGAGTGCGGTTGGATGCCTCTGCGCCCGAAGTCGGCGCGTCCATCCTCGCCGGTGACAAATCGCTCGGCACGATGGGATCGTCGTCGAATGGCCTCGGATTGGCACTGATGCGAATCGACCGCGCCGCTGACGCGCTTGGTGCGGGCTTGCCGTTTTTCGCAGGTGGAATTCCCATCACGCTGGTTGCCCCTGACGACGTGCGCATATCGCCCGACAAGGCGTCGGCATGAGAAGCGCGCGTTTGCATGCTGACGGCAAGCTGCGCTGCCCGTGGCCGGGTGACGACCCGCTTTACATGGCCTATCACGACACCGAATGGGGCGTTCCCGAATATGACGACCGCGCGTTGTTCGAGAAACTGATCCTCGATGGATTTCAGGCCGGATTGTCCTGGATCACGATTCTGCGCAAACGCGACAATTTCCGAAAGGCGTTCGACGATTTCGACCCGGCGAGAATTGCGCGCTACAACGAGAAAAAGATCGCGTCCTTGATGAATGACGCGGGCATCGTCCGCAACCGCGCGAAGATAGAAGGTGCGGTCAAAAGTGCGAAGGCCTATCTCAAAATTATGGACGAAGGCGGCTTTTCGAAATTTCTGTGGGACTTCGTCGACGACAGACCGAAAGTCAACGCCTTCAAGACCACGGCGTCGGTTCCAGCCGCGACGGCGGTTTCCACCGCGATGTCGAAAGAATTGATCGCACGCGGTTTCAAATTCGTCGGTCCAACCATCGTGTATGCCTTCATGCAGGCAACCGGCATGGTGAACGACCATCTCGTCACCTGTCATTGTCATGGCAAATGCGGAAAGATGAAAAAGCCCGCGCGACGATGATCGCTACTTCTGCTCGACCTTATGGGTCAACAGATACAGATACGCGCTCACTGCGACCACGATTGGGAAACAACCTAATCCAAACAACGTGGCTGAAAACGCGAAACGATCCCAGAACACCCAGCAGACGCTCCAGCATATGATTGCGTTCACAAGCGCGAGCAGATAGATCGGCTCAAGAGCGGTCTTGAAACTCATCAACCGCTTGCGAGGCGCAGCTTTTTTTCTCGAAGACGCTTTCTTTCGGGATATCGATTTCTTTTTCGAAGGCACGTTGGACCTCTCGTTGACACCGAAACTGAAACGTCACTTATAGTATCCCGTTCCATCCAGCCATGCACAACATGCCCGCCAAGAAAACTGCTGCAAAACCTCACTCCACCCGCGCCTGGCAGCGAATGTTGTCCGGACGCCGTCTCGACCTGCTCGATCCGTCGCCGCTCGATATCGAGGTCGAGGACATTGCGCATGGACTCGCGCGTGTTGCACGCTGGAACGGACAAACGAACGGAGCGCATATTTTTTCGGTTGCGCAACACACCCTGCTGGTCGAGGCCGTGATGCGCGTGCAATCGCCGCGCGTCGATCGTCGCGTGCGGCTTGCAGCTATGCTGCACGATGCGCCCGAATACGTGATCGGCGACATGATCTCACCTTTCAAGGCGGTCATCAGCGGGTCTTACAAGGCGGTCGAAAAACGCCTGCTGTCCGCCATCCATATCCGCTTCGGTCTGCCGGCGGTGCTGCCGCCGGAGTTGGAGAGCCAGATCAAGGCCGCAGACATGGGCGCTGCCTATCTCGAAGCCACGCATCTTGCGGGCTTCGGCGAGACTGAGGCCAAACGGCTATTCGGCCGCGATCCCAAGCTGTCTGCGGCCATGCAAAGCGACTACATGACGCCATGGTCGGCTGGAAAGGCCGAAAAGCAATTCCTCACACGGTTCAGGTCGCTTCTGGAATAGCGCCACGCCGCGATGGCAGTTAGCGGCGCGTGCCTCTATAGTTGGCCGGAAGAAAAAGGACTTCCATGAT
>JAPLPA010000352.1 GCA_026400415.1 Afipia sp.
GATGTAATCGCAACACCCGCAACCGGAAATCCATTCCCCATTGGTTTTCCCATGGTCACAATGTCGGGGTTCATACTGTGCCGCTGATATCCCCAAAACCGATCTCCCGAGCGGCCAAATCCCGACTGCACTTCATCCGCTATGAAAATTCCACCGGCTTTGCGAACCAGATCGGCGATAGGCGCAAGAAGACCTGCGGGTTCAGAATAGATCCCATCAGAAGAGAAAAGAGAATCCGCAATGAAAGCTGCTACACCCTCTCCTTCACGTCTAAGATCCTCAATTTGGGCGGTTACGGAGGCCAGAAGACTGGAAACGAGCTCGTCTTCGCTCAAACGATAGGAATCTGGAGTTGGAATTTTCCGGACATATTTCCCCAACGGCGAATACGCCCCGAGCGATGGAGAGAAACCGGACGTAAGGTCGGAGTTTCCGTGATAGGCTTCAGAGGTTATTATAATCCCTTGGTTTCCGGTGTGATGTTTTGCGATGCGAACGGCGAGGTCATTGGCCTCCGATCCCGTGCACGTGAACATCATGTAGTTGAGATCGCCTTCAAAGGTCTTCAGCAGGTCTTCAGCGTAATCTAAAATGCCCTCCTGGAGGTATCGCGTGTGAGTGCACAACGTGGCCATCTGCGACGATACAGCATTGACGACTCGCGGATGAGCGTGCCCGACAGACACAACGTTGTTGTAAGCGTCGAGATATTCGTTTCCCGCGCTGTCGTAGAGAAAAACCCCTTTTCCGCGTCGCACTTCAACAGGGTTTTGGTAAAATAAACGGTAAGCAGGCCCCAGAAGCTTGATGCGGCGCTCAACCAGAGTCCTTTCAGCGCGACTAAGTGCATCAAGATTTGATGGATCAAAAGAATTGACCATCTTTCCGCGAGACTTGCTCTTAAGATCGGACATGTTGAAGTCTCACTCTTTTACCCGCGTGCGGCAGCCATGAAATCACCGGATATCGCGTGTACTGATCGTTCCATAAACCATTGAAGCTGATGCCATCCCTGGCCGGTGTTTCGCAAAATGTATTTGGCATTCTTCGGAAATAGCCTGCCGCGCCAAGTCGTCAGCAGCGCGCGAGCGATCACTCTTCCCATGATCAGATGAGGAATCAAGGCAAGCTCCTCATCAGACAAGTCCGTTATGCCCAAATACCCTCTCAGCAAATCCAAGGGTTGCCCAAGAAAATCATCGGACTCTGCCCCTGGAAGTTGATTCAACAGGGCGGTTGACACGTCGACCGCCACGGCCGTGCGAACTGCATCACCAAAATCGATCACCCCGCTCACAACGTCATTATCGACGAAGTTCACAACAATATTCGATTTGCTGAAATCATTATGAAGCACTTGGGAACGGCACTTCTTGAGTTTGTCGACGAAGGGCTCGAACCGATTCAGTCCGCGCTCGAGCAAGTCACGTTTTTCAAAGTCTTCAATTTCGGCTAACAACGGCCGCAGCTTCATCAGGTGTTTGACATCCCAGGCAATCTCACGCGTGTCAGCCGGATGTGAATAACCGCCCATCGCCAGTCGGAGCTTTGCCAGAACCTCTCCTACATTTCGTCGCTGGGCGGCAGTGCTTTGGACTTCACTTAACGGAGTGCCTTCCAAGTAAGTCAGCAAATGAACTTGGCGACTTTCGCCCGCGCGATCAACATAGGCAAATTGGTCTCTTCGGTCCCGATTCTGAATTACTTTCGGAACTGGAATCGTAGGATCTTTCTTGGCGATGTAGGCCAACAAATCGATTTGAAACGATATTTCTGAAGGCTTTTCCGCGCCATTGGCGATCTTAAGCGTGTAGCTCTTGCCATCTTCGCGTTTCACTCGGAAGGTATCATCCTTCTCCGTCGCAAATCGAGAAATAATTCCATCGATGCCAAAGTGGTTTTGCGCGAGCACCCGGGCCTCTTCGTCTGTCACTCTGATGGACGATGCACCTAAGGCGTCTGCCACCGAATCCAGTGCGGGTACCGTGTTCATGCTGTGCCTTCGCATTACGACAACCAGAACGCTTTGTTGTGGCTTCAAAATCCGGTAGAGCCAGCAAGTCCGTGGTTCGTTGTGATTGAACCAATTGCATGAAACATAAAAATCCAGCTGTGCCTATCGTAAATCAAATCCGAACATATTGGTGGTGCAGCCCGCCGAGGATTGGTTGGGAAAGAATACGCCCTACCCTTTCTATGGCGCACAGAACGAACTTCTTATAAGCAGTTCGCCGCAGAACGTTGAGTTGTTGCCGCAACGCCCAAACCTCTGCCTCAAGCGCTGCTCGCGATTGGATTGGATCGACAACCATCCAAACAATGAGCCTGCTGACCTGACCCTACAAACTGGTCCATGTTGAGGGCAATTTTTTCGGGCGTTAAAGGAGGCGGCATGAAACGAAGGTGATAGCGCACATTCCATAGTCGTCATTTCGCGAATCTGTACCGAAACTTACCGAGCACCGAACCGACAAGCCTGTACGTGTTTCCCACGGACAAATGGTTTGCTCGCAAATACTGGGAGATGCATTCCATAACGCCAGTTATGCGAATGACGCGCTCTTACTGTGTCATTGCTTAGCAACGC
>JAPLPA010000467.1:0-416 GCA_026400415.1 Afipia sp.
CACCGACACAACAAAGCGCGGTGCGCGCACCGTTCTGCGGCGGCGGTGGGATTTGCCGCACGCGCTCAAAAAACGCCTCGAAGCGAAGCCCGCCCGCAATCGCCAGCCGCCCCGGCGGAAACCCACGCCGGGCGAGGTCCTCCCCCGTCAGGGCGCCCAGTGTCATCACGCAATCGGGCACCACATTGGCGACAATGTCGCCGGGGGCTGGATTCATGCTGACATAGAACGGCGACACCAGCGCATGATTGTGTCCGACCACGCGGGTCGATGGCAGAAACTTGCGCACCGCTCCGGTCAGGACTTTTTCCCAGCTGTGATTTTCATAAGTCGTGATAATCGACTTCGGCGACGCTCCGAGCTTTCGCAGCAGACGCGGGATGGCCTCAATCTGGCGCACCTTCGCCGGACGGCCC
>JAPLPA010000467.1:435-1111 GCA_026400415.1 Afipia sp.
TCGAAACTCTCCCGGACCAGCTTCCGTTTCACGCCCGGCAGCGGCCACAAGGCCGAGCCGCAAGCGCGCAGCAGATCGCCAGGAGTGAGGCCATCCTCGACGGTCAGCACCGGCTCGGCACATTGGAGCGCATTAGCCGCCATCTCGGCATAGCGCTCGGGCCATAGCGGCAAGGCGATATAACCGACGCGCAGCCCGCCTTCGCGAAGCAGGCCCGGCAACCGGCCAGCGCGATCCTCGCGTTCAAGGACTGCGCCCGGCGTAAATGTCTTGTCTGTCGCCCAGACCACGATCCAGACATCGACGTCGCGCACCTGTTTCGGCGTCAGCGGCGATTCTGCGCGAAGGCAGGCAACCACCCACCGACGCCTGACCGCTGCACGCGCTTCGCCCAGCATACGCCTGACTGCCCCGACCGCAGAAGCGAGCGCGCCGCGCATACGCAGCACGGGGCGCGCCGCGCCTAGCCACGCAATAGAGCGCCCGTTGGCAACCGCCACCTCAAACAAGCCGAGCGCAAACGCGTCATCGTCGGCAACAGCCAGATGATACCCCTGCGTATGCGTTCCGTTAAGAAACGCCATCACCCGCGATGCTTCAAGAAGAAACGGACTGTTGAACCGCGACCGTTCGGCAAGATCGCTGGCGTTCCACACCTCGCGATTGAACCCCGGCG
>JAPLPA010000467.1:1134-1450 GCA_026400415.1 Afipia sp.
GCAAGCGCACCATCAAGATCGAGCATCAACGGCAACAACGTCTGCGCCGCGGCGTTTACGGCCTGCGCAACAGGCGCGCAGCGCGCGCCGAACCTGTCCTGCAATTCAAGCCAGCGCGCATAGTTTGAGCCGAGATACCAGATCGTCGTGCCGGGCTGATTGACGAAGTATCGGGCGGAAGCGCTGCCGATGGACGCGAACGTGGTTACCGCAAGATTCGCGGGTAATTTCGAACCGGGCTGCATTTACGGGACATTGCCGACAGAAGATGCGGCGCATCCGAAGTTTATTTGCGCGCTTCGGATACTGGATTTCC
>JAPLPA010000467.1:1565-2134 GCA_026400415.1 Afipia sp.
AGACTATGCGCTCGGTTACAGTGCGCATCTTCAATCGCTGCTGCAGAAGCTCGATCTTCCCGCTGTCGGCAAATTTGTCGATGTGCTGCTCGACGCCCGCGCGCGCGGTGCGCGTATCTTCTTTTGTGGCAACGGCGGCAGTGCATCGACTGCGTCCCACTTCGCCAACGACATTGCGATTGGCACGCGCTCCGCGCACAAGCCATTCAAGGTGATCGCGCTGACCGACAACAACGCCGTGATGACCGCCATCGCCAACGACTTCGGCTACGATCACCTGTTCACCAAACAGCTCGAAGCGCTGATGGAGCCCGGCGACGTTGTCGTCGCGATCTCGGCCTCCGGCAATTCGCCAAACGTCATCAACGCCATCAACTTTGCAAAGTCGCGTCAAGGCAAGACCGTCGCACTGACCGGCTTCGACGGCGGCAAGATGCGCACGATGGCCGACATCGTCGTTCATACCGACACGGCCGCCGGCGAATACGGCCCGGTCGAAGACATGCACATGTTCCTGAACCATCTGGTCGGGACATACCTGATGCGCGTCGTGCGGACGGAAACCGCCC
>JAPLPA010000424.1 GCA_026400415.1 Afipia sp.
TACCCTCGCAGATACACAGCGGCATCGGCTTTCCGCAATGCGGGCATTCCGGGATTTCTTCGACCGGAGTCACGGATTTGGATTTTGCAGACATGCGCAGCCTATACGCTTGCGCGCACGCATCTTCAAGGTTGAAAGCTCAGGCGGCTTTTTCCGCTGGCTTGCGCGCACGAAGCCAGCGGCCGAGCAGACGGCGCTTTCCCTTGCGCGGAATGAGGTCGATATCGCTGACGAATTTTGCGCCACCCTTGCGGCGTTCCAGCGTGATCTTGCGGCTGTGAAATGCCTCAAGCTCTTCACGATGCGCGACACTCACAATCGTCGCGTCCTTCAGTTCTTCGTTGACGAGCTTCATCATCTTGTCCTGGCTCGCCGCATCGAGTGCAGATGTTGCTTCATCGAACACGATAATATCTGGCCGATGCAGAAACAGCCGTGCGAATGCAAGCCGCTGTTTCTCGCCGCCGGACAATGTCTGATCCCACGGCGCATCTTCCTCGATCTTGTCTTTCAGATGCCCGAGACCGACCTTGTCCAGCGCCTCACCGATTTGTTCGACGCTCCAGTCTTCCGCCGCAGCCGGATAGGCTGCCGCACGACGAAGCGTGCCGGATGGCACATAGGGTTTTTGCGGAAGCATGAACAGCCGGCGATCGGGATGAAAATCGACACTGCCTTCGCCCCACGGCCACAGACCCGCAATGGCGCGCACCAGCGTGCTCTTTCCGGTTCCGGATTCCCCGGCAACCAGAACGCGCTCGCCGGCCGCGACATCGATTTGGGCATCGCCCACGACCGCCGTGCCGTCATCAAGCGTGACGGAAAGATTATTGAGAGACAGTATGGCGTCGCCTGTCGTTTCGCCGCGCTTGATGCGGTTGATGCCGTCGCCCGTCTCGGCGCGCTCAAGTCCATCGAGCGACATCATCAATGACGCGATACGGCGCGCGCCGGCGTTCCATTCGGCGAGACGCGGATAGTTATCGACCAGCCAGCCAAACGCAGCCTGCACGATAGTGAACGCAGAAGCTGCCTGCATCACCTGCCCAAGCGACATGCTGCCGTCGAGAAATTTTGGCGCGCAGAGCAAAATCGGTATCACGGGCGCGATCAGGCTCGATCCTTGCGACACAACGGTGGTGCGCATGTGCTGGCCCGCCAGATACGCCCATTGCCGGATGACCTTTGTGAATGACTTGTCGATACCGGAGCGTTCTTCCTCCTCGCCACCCAAAAGCGCGATGCTCTCACCGTTCTCGCGCACGCGGGTCAGCGCGTAGCGATATTCTGCTTCCGCCTGATTTTTGCTTTCCGACACCGCGACGAAATTGCGTCCGATGACGGCCATCGAGCTGCTCGCGATGGCGGCATAGATCACCGCGGCGATGACGAGAAAGCCGGGGATGGTCATCGTGGTGCCGCCGAGCGTGAATGTCAGCGCGCCGCCGATTGTCCACAGCACCACGATAAAGGTCGTGGCTGATAAAAACGCCTGCGTGACACCTGCGGCGAAATCAACCGGCGCGTCGGTGGCGACGCGCAAATCCTCAGCGACACGATATTCGGGATTCTGATGATCGCCATCGACGAGCGCGAGCTGATAATAGCGGCCATTTTTGAGCCAGCGCGACACGACGGAATTCGTCACCCACGCACGCCAGCGACGTTGAATTCCCATGCGCGCGTAAACTTGCGTGACGCCGACGACGACGCTGCCGATGGCCAGCGGAAAGAAAATCGCACTCAGATGAATAACGCGCGCGGAATCCTTCTTCTCGATGGCATCGAAGATTGCGCGATTCCAAACGTTGATTCCGTATTGAAAAGAAATTTGCAAAAGGATCAGGCCGAGCAACCCGCCGGAAAACGCCCAGGCCAGCCGACCGCCGCCTGCGCCCCAGAAGCCGCGTGCGCTGATCCAGAAACGCTTCAACAAATAGTCGCGGCGAGCTTGTTCGGCTTCTTCCGGTGTTAGTGCGGGATCGGTTTCCACCACTTCGGGTGGCGGTGCCTCGACCAGTTTGCCGGTTTCGGAGACAACTTCTTGTATTGGCGCGTGTTTCATCGCCATTCAACGACAATGGAACCCAAAAGTTCCATTATTTTTCGCAGTGCGAAGCCGGCTCTATTCCGCTGGCGCGGCGCGAGGTGCCGGCGCCGCGTCGCGCCTTCGGCGCAGGCGATCAATCAGCAGATAAATCACCGGCGTCGTGTAGAGCGTTAGAATCTGGGAGACGATCAATCCGCCGATAATGGTGATGCCGAGCGGGCGGCGCAATTCGGTGCCCGGCCCGCTTGCGACCACTAGTGGCACCGCAGCCAGCAACGCCGCCATAGTCGTCATCAGGATCGGGCGAAATCGCGCGAGGCTGGCTTCGAAGATCGCGTCTTCGGACGACAATCCGCGCTGGCGTTCGCCCTCCAAAGCAAAATCGACAATCATGATGCCGTTCTTCTTCACGATGCCGATCAGCAGAATGATGCCGATGAACGCGATCACTGTCAGCGGCGTATTGGTCAGTTGTAGCGCGAGCAACGCGCCGAGACCTGCAGACGGCAAGGTCGAGATGATGGTCAATGGATGGGCAAGACTTTCGTACAGGACTCCGAGCACGATATAGACCGCGATCAGCGCGCCGAGAATCAAGAGCGGCTGTTTGCTCGCGGTCTTCTGACTATCTGCAGCGTTGCCTGCGAAATCGCCGCGAATGCCTTCAGGCATGTGCAGATCGACAATCGCTTGCCGGATATTGTCGGTCGCGGTTTGCAGCACCACATCGGGCAGCACGTTGAAAGAAATCGTATTGGACGGGTACGATGCCTGGTGGAAAACGGACAATGGCGACAGCCCGCGCTCCATCCGTACGATGCGAGATAGCGGCACCTGGTTGCCGCTTGAACTGGCTACATAGATTTTTTCGAGCGCCGACGGGTCGGTTTGCAACCGCGCATCGACTTCGAAAATAACCTGATACTGGTTGCGCTGCGTGTAGATCGTGGAAATCTGCCGCTGCGAAAACGCATTGTTCAAGGCGTTGTCGATGTCCTGCACCTTGACGCCGAGACTGGCCGCGGCATTGCGGTCGATGGACAAATTCACCGCCAGACCTGCGGCGTCGCGGTCGCTGGAAATATCGGTGATGCCTTCGACGCTCTCTAGTTTCTTAGCGACGAGGGGTGCCCACTTGGCAAGCAGATCCAGGTCGGCACTGGTCAACGTATATTGATAATCTGAATCGCTTTGTCGGCCACCGGTA
>JAPLPA010000468.1 GCA_026400415.1 Afipia sp.
CAACTTCCGCATCATCAATCCAAAGGATTTTCGGGTTGTGACGTGAACGGGGTATAGTTGAAACTTGGATCTGGACTGGCCGCACTATTGCCTTTTGTCGACTACCCTTGTGGGGTATATCATGCGCGTTGCAGCTATCTGGAGTTGAGCAGGACTGCGATATAGGCTGATCGGTCTGGATGGTGTGCGCACCAAAAGCGTGCACGCGAATTTGGGCCGTTGCCATTGTGCTGGCGAGCCAAATTAGTTAGTTGCCAGTCGTGTTTGGGGGGCAGACAAGGAAGACAGAGGATTTTAGGTGGAAAACTTTGAAAGTCTTGGCGACTCTCTGGCGGTAGTTCGACATGCGCCAACGCTTCGTATCCAGGCATTGGAGAAATTGCGGCGTGCCATAATCGAAGGGAAAATCCCCGCCGGGTCTCGTCTTGTCGAGCGAAAATTGTGCGATCTGCTTGATGTTAGCCGGACGGTCGTTCGCGAGATTTTGCGCCAACTTGAAGCTGAAGGCTGGGTGGTCAACCCGCCTTATAAGGGCCCTACGGTCACCTCGCTCAGCTTGGATGAAGCGCGACAAATCTACGAAATTCGCATAGCGCTCGAAGGTCACGCCGCTAAGTTGGCGGCTATGCGTGCAACAGAAGAGCAAGTGCAGAGCCTAGAGCGGATCGTCAAAGCGCTAAGGACGGCAGCAGATTCGGGCGATGTTCTAAATCAGATCAAAACCATCGAGCAGTTCTACGAAGCTTTGCTGGTAGGCGCTGGCAATACAATGATGAGCGTTTATCTGGCGTCGCAACGAAGCCGCCTTACGAGTTGGCGTTCGATGTCTCTGTCTCGGCCGGAACGTGCCATCGTTAGCTTCCAAGAAAAGGAGCGGCTCGTTGCGGCAATCCGCGATCGCGATGCGACGCGGGCGCAGCGCATAGCCGAAGACCATATCAGAGCCTCGGCCAAAGCTGCATTTGCCATAACTTTTGATGATGTGACGCCGGCTCCGACGCCAGAGCAGAAATCGGGCCGATCCGCGCCACCAACTGCGCGAAAGGGCGCAAAAGCGAAACGCTAGCTGGAAAGGCATAGCAGAAACCCGCCCAGTGCGGTTGCCCTTTAAATTGTATCATGGTATGCCATAATGCAGTTGCCCGCTTTGAGGCGGTGCGCGTCGGGAACCGTAAATGCCGCAATATCCAAAAATCAAAATGCTCATCGGTGGGGAGTGGCGGGATCGGGAAGGCAAGATACCGATTATAAATCCGTCAGATGAAAGCGAGCTTGGGATTTTACCCCAAGCAACTCAAGCTGATCTTGATGACGCGCTGGCGGCTGCTGAAAAAGGCTTCGCCGTCTGGCGGCGAATGTCACCGGCAAAGCGTTCCGATTTCATTTTTCGCGCCACAGCGTTGGTGCGCGAGCGTATAGAAAATATCGCAACAGCGATGACCCTCGAGCAGGGAAAAACGCTTTCACAATCACGACTCGAGATTCTCCGCGCATGCGAAATTCTCGAGTGGGACGCGATGGAAGGTCGGCGCTCTTACGGCCGGGTCATTCCCGCTGAGTCTGGCATGCGCCTCATGGTCGTGCGCGAGCCAATCGGGGTTGTCGTCGGCTTCTCGCCTTGGAATTTTCCGGTAAGCTCACCTGCGCGAAAAATCGGTGGTGCGCTGTCGTCTGGGTGCTCGATCATTCTCAAGGCATCGGAGGAGACGCCAGCCGGCGCTTATCTCCTGGTGGAAGCCTTTGTGGATGCGGGCATCCCGCCTGGTGTGATTAATCTCGTCTATGGCGAGCCAGCAAAGATTTCGGAATATTTGATTCCAAATCCAATCGTTCGCCTTGTGACGTTCACGGGCTCGGTTCCGGTCGGCAAACGGCTTTCGGAATTGGCCGGACGTTACATGAAGCCCGTTATTATGGAGCTCGGCGGTCATGCCCCGGTCATCGTTTGCGATGACGTCAATCCCATCGACGCTGCAAAGGCCGCGGTCATCGGCAAGTCGCGCAATGCTGGCCAAGTATGTGTCGCGCCAACCCGGTTTTTTGTGCAAGGCAAAATCTACGACGAATTTGTAGAAGAATTCGGACGCGCCGCAAGCGTACTCAAGGTCGGCAACGGTCTTTCCCCCAGCAGCGAAATGG
>JAPLPA010000180.1 GCA_026400415.1 Afipia sp.
AGCCTGTGCGATGGCTGCGCGCGCTGCTGCCTTGAAAAACTTGAGGATGAAGACACCGGCAAGATCTATTTCACTCATGTCAGTTGCAAGCTTCTCGACGCCGGATTGTGTGCCTGCAAGGACTATCCCAATCGCTCCAAGAAGGTGGCCGATTGCGTCAGACTGACACCAGAAAACATTCGCACTCTGAACTGGCTGCCGCCGAGCTGCGGCTACAAACTCGTTGCCGAAGGCCGCGATCTTTACTGGTGGCACCCGCTGATTTCCGGCGATCCGAACACAGTGCATGAAGCCGGCGTGTCGGTGCGCGGCCGGGTGTGGGGCACCGAGGATGAGTGCGAAGTCGCCGACCTCGAAGACCACATCGTCAAATGGCCGAGCATCATTCCCAAGCGTGCGCGTCTGAAAAAACGTCCGCTCCCAAAAGCGTGATGCCCCTGTGATGCCCTTTCGGCGTGAACCACCCATGCGCGCGCGTGGCTTATGAATCACGCCGGTGCGCGCTAGACACGTCCCCTCGCATTCAATTGCCACCCTTCGATCGGCCTTATGAGCAAAACAGAACGGCAGAGTTTGGACACGGACGACGCGCGCGATATGTCTGATGGGACCGGCGAAGAAATTTCGCACCTCGCCACTGAAGTGATCGATGTCAGCGATGCGTCGCCGATCGTGCCGGTGCCTGCGCTCGACAAGAGCGAAGTGCGGACCATTTTGCTGAGCCTTATGCTCACGATGTTCCTCACGGCACTGGACCAGACCATCGTTGCGACCGCGTTGCCGACCATCGGCCGCCAGTTCAACGACGTAAATAATTTATCGTGGGTCATCACCGCCTATCTTCTCGCATCGACGGCGGTCGCTCCCGTATACGGCACGCTGAGCGACATCTACGGACGCCGCGCGATGATTGTCGTATCGATGATTTTGTTTTTGCTCGGCTCGGTGATGTGCGCGATTGCGCCCAACATGCTGACATTGATTTTCGCGCGGGCACTTCAAGGCATCGGCGGCGGCGGAATTCTGCCGCTGGTGCAGATCGTAATTTCCGACGTGGTGACGCCACGCGAGCGCGGACAGTACCAAGCTTATTTCAGTTCGGTGTGGGTGTCGGCCGGCATCGGTGGACCCATTCTCGGCGGTCTCATCGCCGAGCATCTGCATTGGTCGGTGATCTTCTGGATCAACCTGCCGCTCGGAATATTGTCGCTCGCGCTGCTGTTGCCGCGCATGTCAAAAATTCCGGTTTTTCATCGCAGGCGTAAACTCGACTGGCTCGGCGGCATCCTACTTATGGCTGCGGCAGTGGTGTTTCTGCTCGTTCTCACATGGGGCGGCAATCGATTTGCATGGGCGTCGCCAACGATCATTGCGATGACCGGCTTGGCGGTCGCGCTTGCGTTGGCGTTTGTCTGGCACGCGCGCAACACCGATGAGCCGTTCCTACCGATCCCACTGCTGGCAGGTCCGGTGGTGCCGTATGCGATGGCGGCCGGTGGCTGTGCGATGGGCGCGATGATCGGTCTCACCGTGCACATGCCGCTTTATTACGAAG
>JAPLPA010000331.1:0-3706 GCA_026400415.1 Afipia sp.
CCTCCGGCAGTCGCAAGACCGATAATCTTCGCCTTGGATGCCTGAGCCTGAAGAAGGAAGGATGAATAATCAGTCGTTCCGAGCGGCGCGCGTACCGCGCCAAGAACTTTTCCGCCGCCTTGCTCGACGAATTTAGATGTATCACGCTCAAGAGCGTGACCAAACGCATAGTCCGCCGTGATGAAGAACCACGTATCGCCGCCCTGCTTAAGCGTTTCCGTTCCGGTGCTCTTGGCAAGCGCATAGGTATCGTAGCTGAACTGTGTGGTGGTCGGCGAACAGGCTTTGCCCGTGAGATCCGACGTTGCTGCACTGGCTGCAATCATGACCCGGTTTTTTTCGCGGGTAATCTCATTGACGGCAAGCGCGATACCGGATCCCGTGACATCAACAATCGCATCGACCTGCTCGGTATCGATCCACTTGCGCGCGATACCACTCGCAATATCGGTCTTGTTCTGATGGTTGGAAGTCACGATCTCGATACGCTTGCCAAGGACTGTTGGACCGAAATCTTCGACCGCCATTTTTGCGGCTTCCACCGCCTTCATTCCAGTGATGTCTTCATAAACACCCGATTGATCGTTCAGTACACCGATCTTCACTACGTCGTCAGAGACTTGCGCTTGAGCAGAACCAGCGAAAACGAACGTTAATCCGATAAGCCAGAATTTTGAGACTTTCATTGTATCCTCCGTTGAACGCCGATCTTGATTTGTTGTTATGAATTTTTTTGCAGTTCACGTACGATGAGCAACTTCTGAACTTCGCTTGTGCCGTCGTAAATCTTGAAGACCCGCATATCGCGGTAGAATTTCTCCACCGGATAGTCGTTGAGAAATCCGTAACCGCCATGGATCTGCACGGCAGCCGACGCCACACTTTCAACCATCTCCGAGGCGAAGAGCTTTGCCATCGATGCTTCCTTGATGCAGTGAAGTCCGAGGTCCTTGAGAGATGCCGCGTGCAGATACATCTGTCGGGCAACTTCTATTTTCGTTGCCATCTCGGCGAGTTGAAACCCGACGGCCTGATGATCGATGATCTTCTTGCCGAACGTTTTTCGTTCTTGCGCATAGCGCAGCGCTGCGTCGAAAGCCGCTTGAGCAACGCCGACGGACTGCGCAGCGACGCCAACTCGCCCGCTGTCCAGCGCCGACAACGCAATCTTTAATCCTTCACCTGGACGGCCGAGCATACCGGCCTCCGGGATCTCCAAATTCTCAAGTACGATCTGGCACGTGTCGCAGGTGCGATGCCCGAGCTTCTTCTCGCGGCGTGCTACGATATAGCCATCGCGGCGGGTGCTGGTCATGAAGCATGAAATGCCGCCCTTGCCTGCCGATGGATCCGTCACGGCGATAACCATCGCGATGTCCGCGGTCTCGCCCGCCGTGATGAAATTTTTCGTACCGTTGAGAATGTACTTGCCGTCTTTCTTTTCGGCGCGCGTCAAGATGCTCGCCGCATCCGACCCAGCTTGAGGTTCACTCAGCAGGAATGCCGCCACTGAAGCGCCACTAGCCAGCGGGCGCAAAAAGCGCTCCTTCTGATCGTCATTGCCAAACGCAAGCAGTCCTGCGGCGACGGGTGAATTGGTCGCTGCCATCATGTTGGCGACACCCGCGTCCCCATAGGCGATCGCTTCCATAGCGCTCACATACGAAACGAAATCGGCTCCGGCGCCGCCCCATTGCTCCGGAACGCAAACGCCCATCAGGCCGAGCTTTCCCATCTTCGTCAGCGTCTCTAGCGGAACGGATTCATCGCGATCCCACTGCGCCGCAAACGGAGTGATCTCGTTGCGCGCGAAATCACGCGCCATATCGCGAATGCCCGCCTGTTGTTCGTTTAGAAGCATCGGTTCCTCACTCTATTGCGGATCGAACAACCGGCGGCTTTCCAAGTCAATGAGAAAATGCAATGGTGATTCATTATTCTACTTTGTAGCCATGCGATAAGCCATATCGCAGCGCGCAAACTGTCGCAGAATGGGCCTCAAATGAAGGTTATGGAAATCCGTCATGCTTGGGGTTTGGAAAACCTAATTCCGGGTACACGACCCGATCCCGTGCCGGGAGAATTCGACGTCGTCGTGGAAATGCAGGCTGCTTCGATCAACTACCGTGACCTTGTGATGGTGCGCGGCGGGTATGGACGAAAAGGCGGACAGCTTCCGATGATCCCCGTTTCCGACGGCGCAGGAAAAGTGGTCGCCCTGGGGAAGAGCGTCACGCGGGTCAAGGTAGGCGACTTGGTTTGCCCCAATTTCGCGCAGAACTGGTTCGCCGGACCGTTTCACGAAAACATCTGGGCCGGGATGCTGGGTGGGTATCACGAGGGTGTGCTGCAACAGTTCATGTTGCTGCCGGAGATGGGGGTCGTGAAAGCAGCACCGCATTTGAGCGCCGCTGCCGCCGCAACTCTTCCTTGCGCCGCTTTGACGGCCTGGAGCGCTATCGTGGGTGGAGACGTCAAAGCCGGCGATACAGTTCTTACACAAGGCACCGGCGGCGTGTCGCTGTTCGCCTTGCAATTTGCCAAGATCTGCGGCGCGCGGGTGATCGTAACATCCTCAAGCGATGACAAACTGAAGCGTGCGTCGGTGCTGGGAGCCGATGAAACCATCAACTACAAGACATTCCCCGAATGGCAAAAACGGGCACGCGAGATCGCTGGACCCGCCGGTATTGACCATGTGGTCGAACTCGCCGGCGAAATCGATCAATCTGTGAAAGCCGTGAAGGCTGGCGGGACCCTCAGCGTGATCGGCGTCCTTGCGGGTGCCTCGCCCACGCTTGCACTCGGTCAAGTCGTGACGCGAGCTATCCGCTTGCAGGGTGTCACTGCAGGATCGCTGCGCGCGTTCGAAGACATGATGCGCGCGATCGATGTCCATCGCCTCAAACCGGCGTTCTCGGTCGCCGCAAGCCAGATGGAAGATGCGCCACGCGTCATTGCGGCGATCGCGGAAGGCTCGCATTTCGGGAAAATCTGTATGGAATTTGGAGGTCTGTCGTGACCGATCCTGACAACGCGATCATCTGTGAACGTCGGGACAAGATCGCATGGATCCGGTTGAACAAGCCGAAATCGCTGAACGCCCTGACGATTAAAATGATCGACGCGTTCGAGCGGACACTCGCAGAACTAGAACATGACAAAACACTCTGCGCTGTTGTGGTGGCGGGAACGGAGCGGGCATTCTCCGCGGGCGCCGATCTCAAGGAACTGCAATTACGCGCAGATAAAGCGGGCTATGAAAGCGGACCGGGCTCCTTTGTCGATCGGCTGAACAGATTTCTGTGCCGCCTGGAGGAATTTCCGCTGCCCGTGATCGCCGCTGTTCGTGGCTGGACAATGGCCGGAGGACTAGAAATCGTTTTGGCTTGCGATCTGGTCATTGCGGGCGAGAGCGCTCGCTTCGGAGACGCCCATGCGAAATACGGCTTGCTTCCCGGAGGCGGAAGCTCGGTGAGACTGCCCCGCAAGGTGGGGCCAATGCGCGCTCGAGAAATGATGTTTACAGGAGATTCATTTTCGGCAGCGGATATGAAACTGGCAGGCCTCGTCACCACTGTTGTGCATGACGGGGCGGTCGAAGAAGAGGCTGGAAAGCTTGCTTTGCAGCTTGCGCTCCGCAGCCCCGTCGGGTTGCGCCGCATGAAGTCACTTCTTGTGTATGCCTCCGAACAGCCCAAGGCAG
>JAPLPA010000331.1:3746-7470 GCA_026400415.1 Afipia sp.
GCGCAGCATGCCATGTCCAATGATCTGCGCGAAGGCATTTCCGCCTTCCGCGAAAAGCGCAATCCCCAATTCACCGGTACCTGATCTTTTAGAAACGATATCGTCATGAGCACATCAGCAACCAAAGCAACTCTCGCAATTAAGCCTTTCTCGATCGCTGTTCCGGATTCCGATCTCGACGATCTGCGGTGCCGCTTGAAGATGACCCGATATCCACGCACCTCTGCGAACGCGGGCTGGCGCTACGGCACCGACAAGCCGTACATGGAACGGTTGGTTGCGCATTGGCTCGACGAGTACGATTGGCGTGCCACCGAGCGCCACCTCAACCGCTTTCCTCAGTACACGGTCGATATCGACGGCTACGATATTCACTTCATTCACGTCCGAGGCAGCGGAGCCAACCCACTCCCATTGATCCTCACACACGGCTGGCCCGGATCATTCGTTGAGTTCGACAGCATCATCGAACCCCTGGCACATCCCGAAAGATTTGGCGGGAACGTTGACGACGCGTTCGACGTCATCGTTCCCAGCATTCCCGGTTACGGTTGGTCGTCGCCGCCCTCACGTCCCATCACCACACGCGACATTGCTCCACTCTGGGATAAGTTGATGATCGATGTGCTTGGATATCCGAGCTATGTCGCGCAAGGCGGCGACTGGGGCAGTCTGATTGCATCATGGCTCGGCGTCGACTTTCCCCATCACCTGAAGGCGATTCACATCAACATCATGGGCCTGCGTCCTTTTACCGGCGACGGCAGCCCACCCTTGACGGCAGACGAAGTCGAATGGCTTGCAAAAGCACGCGATCGCCTGCGACGCGAGAGCGGCTATCAGGCTAATCAGGGCACGAAGCCGCAAACTCTCGCATTCGGCCTGACCGATTCCCCAGCCGGACTAGCCGCCTGGATCATCGAGAAGTTTCACGGATGGAGCGAGAGCCTCGATGACATCCCGCCCTTCACCTTCGACCAACTCATCACCAACGTCATGATCTATTGGGTCACGCAATCCATTCTCACATCGACATGGCTCTACACCGCAGCCCGGCTAGAAGGCGGCATGGGTCTTGGACAAAATGAGAATGTCACTACACCCACAGGGTTCATGGCATGTCCTCATGATTTGTTTCCGCCCCCGCCAGACGCATGGGTCAAGCGAACCTATAACCTAGTTCACCGCACCGACCTCAAGTCGGGCGGCCACTTCATCGCCTATGAACGGGGAAACGATCTTGTCGGCGACATGCGAAAATTCTTCCGAGGTTACCGCTAGCGCGTAAATTAATCGAAGAGCGCGCGCTGAATGAACTTGTTATAGGTTGCAAGAACTTCCGGCGGAGGTTCTTGCACGACACCATTCGATTTCGCGTATCGCTGCGCGAGATAGACCCGCGAAGCCATGACGATATAGGCGACCGTCTCGAGTTCATTGCGCTTGAATGCACGAAGCTCGGCCCGCTCTTGGCTGCGCTGAAAGCTGCGCACCAAGCCGGACGTCATCAGATCGAAGTAAACAGCATGTGCCTTGGGCGCCATGACTTCCGATTCATTCAGCAGGCGATGGTACCACGGGTGTTCATCCAGAAATTCGAAGTACGCCCGCAGACGCTGTTCCTCGCGCGCTGCGCCAACAACATCGCGATCCACTCTTTCTTGCACGAACGACATCAGAGTGTGTCCCATAGCGGGCAGCAACTGATCGAAAAATTCTTGGCGCGACTTGAAGTGCCGGTAGAATGTTCCCAGCGCGAACTTCGCGCGCGCGGTAATCCGCGCAATCGACGCTCCCTCGTAGCCATAACGCCCGACCGTCAGGGCACCCGCCTGTATGAGCTTGTCCCGCGTTTCCGCAGACCGCTCCTCGCGCGTGCGACGGGCTTGGGTCTTCTTAACTTTGCTTTTCTGCTTCAAGTTCATGCAAATAAGCGCTTCCACCGCAAAACAAAAAAATAACCGGCTATCCGTTCAGCCCTATAGTCCGTAAAACGATAACAATTTCAAGGGTTTTTGCGCACTAAGCTGTCGTGGTTGCAATCGCGAATTGGAGTGTCCATCCCTATGCTTTACCCATCTGATCCATCACGAGGACGGTTCGCATATCGCAACTGACAAATCGGGAGACCACTTCAGCCGTCGCAACGGATAACATGTAGCCCTACCAGCGCGCGGTTGCGTTAGATCAACGTAGCGACGTTGCATTTCATAAAACCTGATATGCGAATCCAACGCGCCGCCGGATTCAATATTAAGTCAGCGCCTTAGTGCGAATCCGAGATCAATTTACGAAAACTCGAAACATCGCCGGGATCGGTACTGCGATGGAACATGCGATGACATTTCGCGAATAGCACCGCAGACAGATGAAAAGCACCCTATCCGCGGAAGACTGCTCATCCGAAAGGGATTCTGAGCTCGCCGCTGTGCGCTTGATCAGGGTGTTGGAAGAGTAAGGAGCGCGTCGCAAAAAGAAATTAGAAAATCTCACGAAGTGAACTGAGGCATTTGCTAGACGCCTACGAATGACGGTATCATAATATCAATGAGCAGAAGATTGGCCAAACAGTTAATTTCTCCAGCCGCTTTTTTATGACGATCTGTATCGACACCAACTGCGCTCGTCTTCTAGTTCGGCTTCTGCTGGACAAAACGCGTCACGCGATCCTGATAGCAAAAAGTTTCATGTCAAAAAATCCCACCTTCAAATGTATCTATTGCTGGCGATCAGGCCCGGACAGTTTTTTCGATGATGAACATGTCTTGTCGCGCTCACTCTGCGGCCAAGGTAATAATTGGACATTAAAAAACCAGGTCTGCAAATGCTGCAACAGTCGATTTTCAAAGTTTGAGAACGAACTTCTGCAACAATCGGCCGAAACAGTTGCCCGAGCGTTCTCGGGCCCGCTAGGCAGAAGCGCTAAATCGAATAGTGGGAAGCGTATTCAGCCTCTAAAGATTAATCACCTTTATGTAAGAAACAACAATGACCCACTCATTTACGAAGCCGGATTCTCTTTTCCAAGCGAGTTCTATTTTCGTCCGCAGATTATAGATGCCGGTAATGGGCAAGGGCTTATTCCGCTAGTCACAAGTGCCTCAGAGCAGCCGCTGCTTCAAGCCGCCGTTCTGAAGCTGTTTGCAAGTCCCATACGCTTGACGCTTCCGCGCACGACAAAAGATAAGGATTACGAGATCGTTGAGTTCAACCAAGTAAGCGGGATCTGGCAAGAGATAAGTCGTAGTAGACAAGACAAGCCGAGCTCCGTCTTTCTGCGAGAGTTTCAGAATGTGCCATTTACAAATGGCGCCACTACCAGACTGGCGCTGTATGATGACGGAAACTTATATTTTCGGGCCGAAAACCTTCTTGATATCATTCCGTTCATTGAACAATTGGTCGGACAAAAATTTGCACACCCGTCCCCTCAGAAGTCCAATGGGCCTGGCAATCAGGAATTTCTATTTGGCCTCTCATTTAATCTTATCAAAATTTATAAGGCCATCCTAAAGACTGGTGTGAACCTAGTCGCTCACTTCTATGGCCAAGAAGTTATTTCAAGTGGCTCGCTGAGAAATGTGCGAGACATTCTATTAGAAGATAAAGAGACAACACGAGCTGGCACAATTTGTCGTTTGTCGGCCGCCGCAACGCTGGATTTCCCTCTCAGTCAGACCGACACGTGATCTGCCCCCTTTGAAGTGGTCCTCCCTGAAGTATG
>JAPLPA010000105.1 GCA_026400415.1 Afipia sp.
GCCAGACCGCGATGCAAGGCAGGGCTAGACGTTCCGAGTTCCAACATATCGCCGAGGACCGCGATGCGACGCCCGCGCGATCCCACTTTGGCCTGCCCCAAAACGGTCAGCGCCGCCGCCATGGACGCCGGATTGGCATTATAACTTTCATCGATCAGCGTAGCGCTGCCGCCCGCAACGCTCAGCGTTTCACGCACGCCCCGCCCGGCCGCAGGCTTCATCTGCGCCAATGCCAGCGCGGACAACGCCAAGTCCGCTCCCGCTAGTGACGCCGCTGTCAAAACCGCGAGCGAATTCATCGCTATGTGCTTGCCCGGAACCGCGATTTTGTAGGTGACATCGTGACCGAGGATATTTGCATGGACAGCCGAACAAGACGGATGCAGCGCGATGTCGATCATCCGCGCATCGGCTTTTGGATTTGTGCCGAACGACACGATGCGTGAGACGCCAAGTTTCTCCGCGCGCTGCCTCAGCCGCGCGAATTGCGGATTGTCGATATTGAGCACCGCCGCACCGCCCGGCTCTAACCCAAAAAAGATTTCTGCCTTGGCATCCGCGATTGCCTCGACGTTTGGGAAGAATTCCAGATGCACAGGCTCGACTGTGGTGACGATCGCCACATGTGGTCGCACCATTTTCACCAAAGGCTCAATCTCGCCCGCATGGTTCATGCCAATCTCGAAAATTGCGAACTGCGTCGCACGCGCCAGCGACAGCGGCACGCCCCAGTGATTGTTGAATGATGCGGCGGACGCATGAGTCTCGCCCTGCGCGCCGAGTACCGCGCGTAACGCTTCCTTGGTCGAGGTCTTGCCGACGGAGCCGGTGACGGCGATGACTTTTCCGTCGAGCCGCGCACGCGATGCCTTGGCGAGGTCGACCAATGCAGCGAGCACGTCATCGACAATCAACAAGCGTGCGTCAGCGGCGTACTTGTGACGATGGCCTTTTGCAACGACCGCAACCGCGGCGCCCTTGTCGAGCGCTGCGGCGACGAAATTATGGCCGTCGTGCACATCGCCCTTGATGGCGAAATAAGCCTCACCCTCGACCAGCGTGCGGCTGTCGATGGAAATGCCGCTGACGGTTTCCGAAAGCGCGCCTTGGCGCTCTGAGCGCATCGCGTCCGCCATCGCGGAGATGGTCCAAAGCGCGCTCATGCGGCGTGCTCCGCAAGTGCGGCTGCGGCGGCGTCGTGATCGCTGAAAGGCAAAATTTTGTCACCGATGATCTGTCCGGTCTCGTGGCCTTGGCCGGCGATCAAAAGAGCGTCGCCTTTTTCCAGGCCGGCAATAGCCGCGCGTATGGCTTCGGCGCGATCTCCGATTTCCTTCGAGTCCTTGGCAGCAGTGATGATCGCCGCACGAATGGACGCGGGATTTTCCGAACGCGGGTTGTCGTCGGTGACAATAACAACATCCGCTTTCTGCGAGGCAATTTCGCCCATCAACGGACGCTTGCCGCTATCGCGGTCACCGCCCGCGCCGAACACGACGACAAGTTTGCGCTTGGCATAAGGCCGCAACGCTTCCAGCGCCTTCGCCAGCGCGTCGGGCTTATGTGCGTAGTCGACAAATATTGGAGCGCCGTTGCGCTCGCCGACAAGCTCAAGCCGCCCGGGAGCACCTTCAAGTTTTTCGATGGCGGCGAATACACGTTCGGCATCGCCGCCGGTCACCATCGCAAGTCCTGCCGCCACAAGCGCGTTCTCGATCTGGAATTCGCCGACCAGCGGCAGGCGAATGCGCCGCACACGGCCGCCATGCTTGATGGTGAGCATCTGTGCGAACCCGTCGATCGAAGCCGCAATAAGCCTGATCGCATCGCCCTTGCGACCCACGGTGACGATCTGAAGCCGGCGGGCGCGGGCTGCGTCGATCACCGCATCGGAATGGTCATGATCTGCATAAATTACTGCGCTCCCGCCATCGACGATGAGATCGGTGAACAACCGCAACTTCGCGCCGAGATAATGTTCGACGGTCGGATGATAGTCCATGTGGTCGCGGGACAGATTCGTAAAGGCTCCAGCACCCACACGCACACCATCGAGACGAAATTGGTCGAGCCCGTGCGACGAGGCCTCAAGCGCGAGATGCGTGACGCCTTCGCTCGCAAGCTCGTCGAGCGAGCGATGCAGAGCAATCGGATCGGGCGTCGTCAGCGAGCCATAAATCGTGCGCTTCGGCGACACCAATCCGATGGTGCCTATGCTGGCCGATGCATAGCCGAGTCGTTCCCAAATCTGCCGCGTGAAGGCTGCGACAGATGTCTTGCCGCTGGTGCCGGTGACGGCCGCGATAGTTTGTGGCTGACGCGGAAAAAATCTGGCCGCAGCAAGCGCCAGCGCGCGCCGGGGATTGGGCGAAGCAATGAACGCCACGCGGTTGTCGTTTTGAGGAATCCGGTCCGCCAGCACCGCCACCGCACCCGACGCAATCGCCTGATCGACAAACCGCGCGCCATCGGTCTTGACGCCCGCAAGCGCAAAAAAAACATCGCCGGGCTTTACGACGCGGCTATCGACGGCAAGACCCGTGACCGCAACAGCCGCATGCTGCGCGTCCACCACGGCGTCGCCACTGAATAGGTCGCCCAGCTTCATGTCATCCCAGTCCGAAAGCGCGGAAGGCTTATGCGCTTACCGGCTCTCCTTCGATGTCGCAAGAATAAGGCGCTCGGACGGCGGCAGATCGAACCGTGGCGTAATTCCGAGCAGCGGCGCAATGCGCTCGATGACTTTGCCGCCGGTCGGAACAGCATTCCAGCCGGACGTAATAAATCCTTGTGTCTCCGGCAAAGGCTGCGGCTCGTCCAACATAACGAGAAGCTGATATTTCGGATTGTCGGCAGGCAGGATGGCTGTGAAAGAATTCAGAACCTGCTTCTTGGCATAGTGACCGTTGATGACTTTCTCAGAGGTGCCGGTCTTGCCGCCGATGTAATAGCCGTTGACGTTGGCCTGTTTCGCAGTGCCGATCTCGGCATTGAGCCGCATCAAATAGCGCATCTTGTCGCTGGTCTCGGATTTGACGACACGCGTAGCAAGCTTCATCGCATCGGCCTCGCTACGCCGGAGGAACGTCGGCGGAATGAGATAGCCGCCATTAATGACAGCGTTGATGCCCATTACCGCCTGCAACGGCGCGACCGAAAGCCCATGCCCGAATGCGATGGTGACGGTGTTCAATTCGGCCCAATGCTTCGGCACAATCGGCTCGGCGCTTTCAGGCAATTCCGTGCGCACAGAAATGTTTTGTGAGCCTCGACACCCTGCGACAACGCGATGCGCGCAGCACCGATGTTCGACGAATAGGTGAAAACTTCGGAGAGTGAAATGTTACGGCCGAGCGGATGAGAGTCGCCGATGGAGAACTTACCGTAGCGCAGCGATGCGCGTGCGTCGGACTGAGTGTTAAGATTGGCCTTGCCGGAATCCAACGCCATCGCCAGCGTCAGCGCCTTGAAGGTCGATCCCATTTCATAGACGCCGGTGGTCAGACGGTTGATGCGGGTCGGATCGTTGGCTTCGCGCGAATTGTTGGGATCGTAATCCGGCACGGACACCATGGCGACGATCTCGCCGGTCTTCACATTGGAAACGAGACCTGCCGCAGCTTTCGCCTTGTATTTGTCTTTCGCCTTGAGCAATTCATCGCGCAGCGCGTGTTCGACGCGAAGATCGACTGCAAGCTCGACCGGTTTCTGCAGCCGATCAGTCGCAAAACCCGCACGATGCAAATCGGCAAGGCCCGTACCATCGAGCCATTTTTCCATACCCGCGATGCCCTGATTGTCGATGTTCACATGTCCGATCAGGTGCGACGCCAACGGTCCGCTCGGATAGACACGCTTGTTCTCGCGCAAAAACCCGATGCCGGGAATTCCGAGGCGGTAGACTTCCTTCTGCTGTACCGGCGTGATTTCACGCTTCAGCCACACGAAGCCCTTGCGTGACGACAAGCGGTCTCGCACTTCGCCGGCATCCAGATCGGGCAAGGTCGCCGTCAAAAGTTCGATAGCTTCGTCCTTGTCGATGATGCGTCGCGGCTCGCCGAACAGCGACGGCGTCTTCACATCGGTCGCGAGAATTTCGCCGTTGCGATCCACGATGTCGGGACGTGCGGTCGCAGTCGCATCCTGCGAAGCGGTGCGGCGCGTGCCGTGGCTGTCGCCATTGATTGCGAAGAAGACGAGACGGCCGCCGATGATCAAATACACGGCAGCGAACGCGATGATCGCAAAGCCGACGCGGGTGCGCGCCTTGGCCGAGCGATCGACATTGCGTCCATACAGCATCGAGCGGATAAACCGGCTGCGCCATGACTCTGTTGGCGCGGATTTCACAACCTCATGACCGCTCACCGACGTTCCTCCGGCGACGGCACGGAACCGGTAACGCTTTCCTTGTCGACGTTCTTGTCGGTGGTATCGATCATCGATCCGATCGGATCCGGATCATCCGGCTTGATGAAATTCGGCGGACGCGGCGGCAGGTTCTTGAGTTGATCGTATTGCGTCGCCTCGACCGGCTTGAGCGAGAGATAACGCGTCGCAAGTTCCTGCATCCGACCTGGCGTTTCAAGCTTCGCCCATTCGGCCTGAAGACCCGCGATGGCCTCACGCTGCTCACGAATATCGGCGCGCAGCTGCAGCACCCGTTCCGTGCGGACCGTCGACTCCATCTTGATGCGGTAAACATAGGCCGCCGCAAAAACCAGCGCGCAAATCACGAGCAGATGAATGATCCGCACGCTTACGCCCCCCGCATCACATCGACCAGTTGCGGCCAGTCGAATGATGCCGTTTCCGACAAAGCAGGTGCATCAGTGCGCTGGGCAGCACGAAGCTTTGCCGAACGCGCGCGCGGGTTGGACGCTATCTCGCTGTCGCCTGCGACAACCGGGCGCTTGGTGATGATATCGAAACTCGGCTCGGTCTGAGCGGTTTCGGGCAGATGCCGCGAGCCGCCACTGCGCTTGCCGCGCTCGTTCATGAAATTCTTGACGATGCGATCTTCCAGCGAATGAAACGAAACGACAACGAGCCGCCCGCCGGGTTTCAGCACGCGTTCGGCAGCGACCAGCGCGGCATGCAATTCGTCGAGTTCCTCGTTGACGAAAATCCGCAGCGCTTGAAACGTCCGCGTCGCTGGATGAATCTCATTCGGTTTGGAGCGCACGACGCGCGACACAATGTCAGCCAAAGCGCGCGTGGTTGTGATGGGCGCTTCCTTGCGCGGAGCGGCGGTGGCACGCGCGACACCGCGCGAATGGCGCTCTTCGCCGAAGATATAGATGATGTTCGCCAGATCGGTCTCGGATGCGCGCGCGATGACGTCCGCAGCGGTCGGGCCATCTCCGCCCATCCGCATGTCGAGCGGACCGTTGAGACGGAACGAGAAGCCGCGCTCGCCCTGATCGAGTTGCATGGACGACACGCCGACATCCATGACAATGCCGTCGACCGCACTGAAACCTTGCCCCGCGCAGACATCGGAAAGATTGGAGAAGCGATCCTCGACCAGCGT
>JAPLPA010000590.1 GCA_026400415.1 Afipia sp.
ACGCACGATGTTCGGACCACCCTGGAAGTGATCGAGCATGCGCAGGTTCTGGCCACCCCATCCCGTCGCGTGACCGGCCTGGAAGCGCGCCATGCCAACAACGTCCGATGCGATCTCGGAGTAGTGCTTGAAATCAGCAGTTGACTTGACGAAGTTGACGTCGCCGCCGACACCGGCGATGTCCTGATTGAATGAAGCCGAGAAGCCGCTGGTCGGGCTACGATTGTTGTCGAGCGTATTGTAGGTCAGTCCGTAACCGACGAGCGAGACGAATACCGGGCCTTGTGCGAGTTCCTTGCGGATCGCCAGCGATGCTTCGCCGTCGTTGTAGCAAGCAGGCGTGGCAAACGTATTCACATTGTTAGGGTTGATGTTGTTACAGTTGTTGAGAACCGGCGGCAGCGAGATTTCCTGCCGGTAGCCTGAATAACGCGTCTGCAAGCCGATATTGTCGGTGAGCGGAACGCCGAGACGGATCGCGCCGCCAATCGTCTTGGTGTTGTATGACAGATAGCTGGAGCTGGTCGTTTGCTTGCCGAACACGTCGAGACCCAGCGCGACCCGCTGGCCCATCAAGTAAGGCTCGACAAACGACAGATCGAAGCCGCGCGAGCGCTGGCCATACTGGACCGAGGCACGCACGTTCTGACCGCGGCCAAGCAGATTGCGCTCGCCGACCGAAACTTCGCCCAATGCGCCATCGGCGGTCGAAAAGCCGCCGGAGAATGCAAATTCGCCGGTCGATTGTTCTTCGACTTCAACGTTGACGATAATGCGATCAGGCGCAGAGCCCGGCTCATTGGTGACACGAACGGACTTGAAGAAATTGAGATTCTTGAGGCGACGCTCGGCCCGATCAATCAGCGCGCGGTTATAGGCATCGCCTTCGGCGATATCGAATTCGCGACGCACGACATAGTCACGCGTACGCGTATTGCCGCGGATGTTGATGCGTTCGATGTAGGTGTGCGGACCTTCGTCCACCACGAACAACATGTTGACCTTGTGGCCTGCGAAATCGCGCTCACCGCGCGGACGCACGACCGCAAACGGGTAGCCACGCTTGGCAATGTCGATGGTGATATCTTCGACGGTCTTTTCAACGGCATCGGCGTTATAGACACCACCGGGAGCCATACGAAGCTTGGGGCGCAGCGCAATGGCATCAACGGTGCGAACATTCGATTGAATGTCGACGACGCCGAAGCGGTAAAGGTCGCCTTCCTCGATTGTATAAGTGACCGTAAAGCCCTTCGAGCCGGGATCGAACTCGGCTACCGCCGAAGTCACGCGCACGTCGGCATAACCTACCTTGAGGTAGAACTTGCGCAGCAGTTCGCGATCCGCCTCGATGCGATCCGGATCGTAGAAGTCGTTGCTCTTGATCCAGCTCAGCCAATCGGTTTGCCCGGTCTTGACGATGTCTTTCAAACGGTAGTCGGAATACGCCTTGTTGCCGACAAAACGGATCTTCTGGACGGCGGTCTTGGCGCCCTCCTTGATCTCGTACACGAGATCGACGCGATTGTTCGGCAGTTCGATAATCTTGGGATCCACGGAAACGTCATAACGTCCGCTGCGCTGGTAGATTTCCATGATGCGCTGGACGTCGGACTGCACGGCCGCACGCGTATAGGCGCCGCGCGGCTTGGACTGGAGTTCCGAGGAAAGCTGTTCGTCCTTGGCCTTGTAGTTGCCTTCAAACGCAATGCGATTGATGACCGGGTTTTCCCGCACAGCCACGACCACACGGCCGCCTTCCTGGCGAATTTTGACATCCAGGAACAGGCCGGTGGCGTAAAGCGCCTTCAGGCCGGCATCGATGGAGGCCGTATCGCGGCCCTTGAAGTAGGAACGGATCGTCTCGGCTTCGACGCGGCGGTTGCCTTCGACGGCGATGGAACTGACGCCCTGCGCATAGGCAGCGTCAAAACGCCCGCCACTGGTGGCCAGCGAACCCCAAAGTACCCCACCAAGGACCAAGCTGGCGACGCTCAGCCCCCAAAGCACTCTTACGATCAATTCCATCCCGCTACGCCCTTAAATCCCCTGCGGTCGTCCGTTCGCTTAACGGCATTTCCGGCTACCAAGAGTTTCTTGTAACCGGCTTTTCCGTCCCCTGCAAACAGTCCGCACTACCCCATTTAGCCGTTAAATCTCAGAAACTGGCCCATTTACCGCAGATCCGCCCCGGATCACGACGGCGCAAGGTTCCGGATGTCGTTGTAAGTCGCAAAAATCATCAACATTGCGACCAGAGCAAGACCAACCCGGAAACCGTATTCCTGCGCCCGTTCGGACAGCGGACGGCCCCGAATCGCCTCGATCCCGTAGAATAGAAGATGCCCGCCATCGAGCAGCGGTACTGGAAACAAATTTAGCAGACCAATCGACACGGAAAGCACCGCGGCGAGGTGAATCAGCGCGGTCATGCCAGCGGTCGCGACCTGCCCCGAAACCTGGGCAATGCGGATCGGTCCACCCAACTGATCCGCTGACTCGCGGCCAGCGATCACACCACCGAGGTAGGACATGGTGCGATCGACCACGAACCAGGTTTCCTGCATGCCCAGCCAGACCGCCTTGACCGGATTGACCTGTTCGACCGAAGCCTCTTCCGGCGCCATCGAACGCGCGACGCCAAGAACGCCGACGCGGTGAACGTTACCGAAGCTATCCTTGACCTCGCGCAGCTGCGGCGTGGCGTTCAGCGCTACCTGTGCGCCGCCACGCTGGACAACAATGGCAAGCTGCTTGCCCGCGCTGGTCGATATGATGCGCTGCATGTCGTTGAAACTGTCGATGGTGCGGCCGTCGATGGAAAGGATCGTATCGCCGCCACGCAGACCAGCCGCAGCGGCGGCGCTGTTTTCCTGCACGGAATCGACGCGCGCGACCGACGACGGCTTGCCGTAGATCA
>JAPLPA010000460.1 GCA_026400415.1 Afipia sp.
CAAGATCACCATTGTCGGCGCGCATCGGGACGAGGCTGCTGCGTTGACAGGTCTTACTTTAGCGCGACTATTGGCCCGTAACGCAAAGGTCGCGCTCGTAGATTTCGCAATGACCCCGACGCTGACTGCGGTTTCCAACGATCCAGGCGCGCCAGGGTTGACCGATCTAATGCAGGGCACTGCGTCGTTTGGTCAGATCATAACCAAGGATCGCTTGTCCGGCGTGCATCTGGTCGGCGCAGGGCGTGACGCTTCGCAGAGGGCCCTTTTGCAATTGCCGCGCCTCAATCTGGCGATCGATGCGTTGTTACGCGCCTACGATCATGTCGTGTTGGATGCCGGGACCGCGTCCGATCTGCCATCGGCGTTGATTGCGTCGCACGCGCATGCTGTCGTTATTCCCGACCCGTCGATCACGCCACAGGCGCGCGCGACGATGCGCGATCAATTACTCGCATCGGGTTTTCTAGGTGTAACCATTCTGAATTCCTCGGCAACCCGCGCGAATGCCGGCGCACCGGGCGAGCGTTACGCAGCAGCCTGACGACTTACGCGGGCATTTCTTAGCGGTGAATGGTTTTCCGCAGCGCCATCGCCATTTGCATCAAAGCAGGGTTTTGCTTCGCCAGCCGCTTGGCGTGCGTGAGTAGCGACATTCCGAGCGCCGCGAGTTTGCCTCGCGAAGTGAGGGGGATAAAGCCATCGACGATAGGCTCATCATCCTTGCAGAAAGTCGTCTTGTATTCATCGTAGCCGACGCCGAAGTCGTACGAGGTGTAGCCTAACTCGCCATAGTGATCGACCATTTGGCGGAGCAAGATAAGACCGGGGCTGTAACGTGCGTTATCTGAAATCGTGTAGGTATTGAACATCGTCGAAAATCGCTGCCCGTCAGCGACGCAGGCGAACATCGAAATCATTTCGGCATCGCATTCCAGCGCATGCAATTCGATCGCGCGGCGTCCGTTCGGCAATTTCGCGGCACAGACGCCGCGGACGAATTTCTGTGTCGCATCGTCAGCAAACACATTCGGTAGCTTCGATAGTGCCATGCGCTGCGGCTTTACGATGAAGAACGCGTCGAGCACCCGCTTGATGTCGGTATCTGTTTCCGCCACCGAATATCGATAGCCGGGCAGAGCCTTGAGTTTGCGTTCCTTGTTGCGCAATCGCCGCCGGGTTGACGCGCTTATGCGATCTTCGGGCTTGGCGTTCGCTGTCATGATCATCGACGGCACGAGATTGGCCGAGGGTTGACTGGCAAGCCGCGCGAACGGATTTGCCACGCCACGCCACGCCATTGCTTCGGCTGTTGCGTCAGCGCCAACAAGTCGATGCCGTCATCTTCTCGGCAGATCGCTTCGATAATAACTGCGACATCGCTTGCAGTGGCAAATGAAGCAAAGGCCGCCTGCCACACCGGCATGTTGAATGTCGGATGCTTGCCGCCCATAAAGCGCGCGATCCGCACGCCATTTTCGCGGCCAACGACGAGCGGCAGCAGGACAACTGGCCGATTGTGAACGTCGTAAGCCACGACGATGAAAGGCGACACGCTATCGTCGAGGCCAACGGTGGCCTGCCATGCATTGAGAAACTCAAAGGTCTGATAAGGCGTGGCCAGCGAAGATACAGCCTCCAGCGACCGCCAGACCGGCTCTGCATCCGCCATCGAACGCAGCACGTCGACGCGCGCGATGCGGCTGGATCCGCTATACGAATCCGCTGTCTGGAATGCTGCGACCATGGTCATCGCTGGATCTTATTTCCGGGATTTTCAGCCAAATGCAGCTTTGGCCGACCTTATTCAAACAAATGTCAACAAAGAGTAATGACAATGCTGCTTGGCGCCGAATGCGCCCGTGGGGGATGAGCCTTGCTGTCTTGGAATAGACTTATTGCTGATGCGGGCCTGCAACTCGCCTTTTTTAGCGGTGTGGCGCAGATAGCGGAGCGGCGAAGGGGCGGGGCGGGCGTCATTCTCAAATTGGAACATGTCAGGCCTCCGCGCGCGGGCGCGTTTCAGCCGTTGCGAGCCAACGAGGTCAGCCCCGAATTTCTCGACAAGGCGATCAGCGCCATGCGGCGGTGGCGGTATGATTTGCTGTCGATGGAGGATGTTAAAGCGCGTGCGCAACAATCCGCTGTGGCGCAGCGGTTTGTTTGCCTCACTTTCGATGGTGCCTACCGTGACTTCATGACCTATGCCTATCCGGTACTGTCGCTGCACCGAGTTCCGTTCACGCTTTACGTGCCCACTGGCTTTGTGGACGGCATCGGCGAGGCCTGGTGGTTGGCGCTGGAGGAGATCGTCGCGCGCAATTCACGCATCGGATTGATGATCGATGACGTCGAAAACCGTTTCGCCACCGGAACCTCGGAAGAAAAATACCGGGTTTACGGCTTGCTGCACGATTGGCTTTGCAGCCTGCCGCCGGCGGATCTAACGTCTGCTATTGGCGATCTTTGTGCACGCTATGGCGTCGATCTCAAGGCGATGTCGCGCGATATTGCGATGACGTGGCCTGATCTGGCGACGCTTGCGCGCGATCCGCTGGCGACCATCGGAAGTTCCACGGTCCACTATCCAGCCGTATCGCGCGCGCAGAGCAATATTGTCGCGCGCGAGATGGCAATGGGCAGGTCAGTTCTGGAAACCGCACTCGGCAAAGAGTGTCGCCATTTCGCTTATCCGTTCGGCGACATGCCCTCGTTCGGTTTGCGCGACATTTTGCTCGCTCAGGAAGCCGGCTTCGTCACGGCTGTCTCAGCGCAGCCCGGAATTGTGCGCGCCGACGGAAAATCGAACTTGTTCTCTTTGCCGAGGGTCGCATGGGACGGCCGGCGCAAGTCGATAAGCTCATTGCGCGCTGTGCTATCCGGAATCGCGTTGCGCCGGGAACGCGACGCTCCATTGGACGTGAAGTCGACTTACGTCTGAGGATCTGGCCGCGACATCCAGGAAATCAACGGCATTGCTGGAAGGACCCAGCCTAACCCTGCGACGACATAAAAGATGACCTGCGCCATTTTCGATGCAGCCAGCCATGGTGCCTGCGCGATAGCCATCCCCAGCAGCGACCATACAATCACCAGCGCAAGAAGGCCGAACGTTCCAAGCAGTTTTCGATTGCGGATCGTCATGACGAGAATGTGCGGGGTGAGACAG
>JAPLPA010000297.1:0-3394 GCA_026400415.1 Afipia sp.
CAGCAGCCAGATTGTGCTCACCTTAAACGCACGCGTTACGCTCGGCCGTGCGTGTTCGGGCAATTCGTCGCTCAACAGATTATCGACGAGTGCGGTTCGCTTGTCCCCGCCATGCGCCACGGCCTCGAATTCCGGTCGCCGCAATTTCGCGCCGATGAAACCGATCACGCCTGCAGCAACGATGATGATCGGAAATGGCACGTTGAAAAAGAAAATCGCAATGAAAGCGATGGCCGCCAGCGCGATCATGATTGAGTTACGCAGCGCACGCTTGCCCACGCGCACGACCGCCTGGAGTACGATGGCGAGCACCGCTGCTTTCAAACCGAAAAACAGTGCCGCGATGAACCCTACATTGCCGTAAGCCGCATAAATGTAGCTGAGACCCATGATGGCGACGACGCCGGGCAGGATGAACAATCCACCCGCCATGATACCGCCGGCGGTGCGATGCATCAGCCAGCCTATGTAAGTCGCAAGCTGCTGCGCCTCAGGCCCCGGCAAAAGCATGCAGTAGTTCAACGCATGCAGAAACCGGCTCTCGGAAATCCAGTGCTTCTCATCGACGAGAATGCGATGCATCACCGCGATCTGTCCGGCAGGGCCACCGAAACTTAGCGACGCAATCTTGAGCCACACAAAAAACGCCTCGCGGAATGAGACGCTGTGGCTATTCTCATTGCCGGCGCCGGTTCGATCTGCAGAAATCTCGGTCACGTGGATGCCCTTGATTTATTTGTTGGCCAATTGTGCGTTTCGCCGGTCGCGTCGCGGCACCAGCGATAGAAAGCGTCGTAGAGCGCGATGCCCGCTTCGACCTGCGCCAGATCGTCGTCGTACATGCGCGAAAGACCAAGCGATGCGGCCATCAAGCCGGGAGCTTCTGGCGAAAGATCGAGCCGTCCGGTGTCGGCTGCACGAACCATTTCACCGAGTCGCAGCAGCGGCGGCGTTGCCAAACCGAATTCCTCGATCATCACATCAAACGTGCAAAGGTCTCCGCGATGACTCCAGAATACATTTTCAATGTCGAACGGCACAGCACCGAAGCGCTCACCGACTGCAGCGACCTCCGAAGGTGCCACGAAAAGAAAAACCGCGTTGGGATCGACAAAGCGGCGGATCAGCCATGGGCAGGCAATGCGATCGATTTTCGGCCGCGAGCGTGTGACCCAGATTGTGTGCGCCCGCGCGTCTCGTGCAGGAAGTTTGGAAACCGGAACGAGCGGAAGCTTCGCCGATTTCCATTCCTCAAAACCGCCGTCGAGCGTTTCGGCTCGCAGACCTTCGTGGCGCAGCCACGCGGCCGTGCCCTCGGCAAGCTTTTTTCCCTTCTGGCAGATAACGACGATCGAACGTCCAGTCAGACCGGAAGCCCATTCCGCGACGCGATCATGCGAACGGCGAGTTGCGCCGGGTATCAAGCGCTGGTCTGCTTTGAAATCTTCTTCTGTGCGAACGTCGATCAGCACCGGCACATTGGCCGTACCTATCAAGCGTCCAAGCTTTTCAACGGAAATAGAAGCGTATGACGACATTGCTGCGCCCTCGTATCAACGGGACGCGATACTTGGGCTTGTCGCCTCGTGGGGAGATCGCAAGTCCCCATAGGAGGATCCTTCCAAAGTGGTCTGCACTTGTCAATAACGCGACGGCGTGCGTCACGACGCCGAACAACGCGGCTGTCCCAAGTTAGTGAACTGCGCGGGTCACGGGCTTCCCTCCGCTAACAGCCTGCGCAGGCGGTAGCGGAGATGTTGCATTCGCGAGATTCGGCACATAGACGCCACGACGCTGCTGGCAGGGCCGATAGCCGTTGGTGAGGCCGACCACCGTCTCGGCCGCGCCGAGGAAGAGGTAGCCGTCGGACTCGTTGGACTTGAGCAAGCGGTTGAACACATCGATCTTTGTCGCCTGATCGAAATAGATCAACACGTTGCGGCAGAAAATGACGTCGAATTTTCCGAGATGCGAGAAGTCTTTCAGCAAGTTGAGTTCGCGAAACTGCACCATCGATCGTACTTCCGGCTTCAGTTGCCAGAATTCGCCGACCTGATCGAAATACTTCACCAGCATCTGAATCGGCAACCCACGCTGCACTTCGAACTGGCTGTACATTCCCGATTTGGATTTCTCGAGCACTTCCTGAGAAATATCCGTGGCGACAATCTCGACTCGCCAGCCGGCCAGCGCAGTGCCCATTCCCTTCAAGAGCATCGCCAGTGAGTAAGGCTCCTGCCCGGTCGACGACGCCGCGCACCAGATGCGAAGGTTACGGCGGCCGGCACGCGCCTTGATCAGATCCGGGATCACTGTGTCCTTGAAATTGTCGAACGGAATCTTGTCGCGGAAGAAAAACGTCTCATTCGTGGTCATGGCTTCGACCACGTCCACGACAAGCGCATCGGCACCCGCTTTCATTTTCAGCACCAGTTCGCCGATGCCGGACAGCCCCGCGCGACGCGCGAGC
Source organism: Afipia sp. (assembly GCA_026400415.1). Taxonomy (GTDB): domain Bacteria; phylum Pseudomonadota; class Alphaproteobacteria; order Rhizobiales; family Xanthobacteraceae; genus Afipia. The sequence continues at coordinate 2,471 of JAPLPA010000297.1, forward strand.
GGCAATAGTCGGCTCTCGATCAGATACTGCTTGTCCGCAGACAGCATCAATCCCGAGCGCTCCTTCAGGACGTTGCAAAGATACTCGTAGTCCTGCGGTGTCACGACCGAACTCCTGAAAACAGCCGAACCAGTTGCGGTCCGATTTGATCCAGTGGCAGAACCGCCGCGCAAATTCCCGCGTTCGCGGCGGATCCAGGCATGCCCCAGACCACGCTTGTCGCTTCATCCTGAGCGATCATGCTGCCGCCGGCAGCAACGACTTCCTTGCCGCCGCGCATGCCATCCGATCCCATTCCGGTCAGCACCACGGCCATGATGCCGCCCTGCCAGACGTCGATGGCGGAGGTGAACATCGGATCGACTGCCGGCCGACAAAAATTGATCTGCGGATCGGTACCGAGCGCAATCGCAGCACCTGCCCCCACCCGAACGACGCGCATGTGATGCCCACCAGGCGCGAGATAAATCTGTCCAGCCTTGACGGGCTCACCGTCAATTGCTTCGCGTGCTGGACGTCCACTGCTGCGTGCCAGATGTTCGGCGAGAATTGTCGTGAATGTCGGCGGCATGTGCTGTGTAATCAGCACTGGATACTCGTCGATGACCGGACCGATACTCGCAACCAATGACATCAAAGCCTGCGGCCCGCCTGTCGATGAACCGATCAATAGCACCCGTGGCGCAATCTCGCTAAACGGCCGCAGCATGAGTTTCGGTTGAGCGACGCGCGGCATCGTGCCGAGCGACGTGCGCGGCAACGGCATGTTCGCGGCTGGCGCAATCGAAGGGCTTGCAACTATGCCCGGACGGCGCAAACGGGCACCAAGATGCCGGATTTTTTCGATCAGGTCGCGTTTGAACACATCCGCTGCGCCGGCCTCGCGTGTGCTTTCCGGTTTTGGAATGTAATCGGACGCACCGA
>JAPLPA010000297.1:3405-5865 GCA_026400415.1 Afipia sp.
CGAGCGACAGCGCCTTGAAACTGATCTCCGCGTTGCGGCGGGTCAGCGTGGACGCCATGATAACAATCAGCTTCGGCTTTTTCTTGAACAGCAGCGGCAACGCCGAAATGCCGTCCATGTCCGGCATTTCGATGTCAAGCACGACAACGTCGGGATCGACACGCTCGATCTGATTGACGGCATCGAGCCCGGTACGGATCGATGCGGCCACAACCATGTCGGATTCAGCTTCGATCCAACGGGAAATCAATCCGCGTATCACGGCTGAATCGTCGACCACCATAATACGAAGCGCATCGCTGCGCGCAATGATCGTACCCGTGGACGCTGTTACTACGTTACTCATCACAAACTTCACTCAACACAACCGAACAAGACAAACGATAAGTGGCTNNGCTTTCGGCGAAGCGCCGGGCGTAACTTAAATCAGACCGACCTCGTGGAATTTTGCGGTGACGATTTCCTTGTCGAACGGCTTCATGATGTATTCGTTGGCACCGGCGTGAAGCGCGCGCGCGATGTGCGCGACGTCGTTCTCGGTCGTACAGAAAACGACCTTCGGCTGATCACCGCCCGGCATCAGGCGAAGGTTGCGCAAGAACTCGTAGCCATCCATGACCGGCATATTCCAGTCGAGCAGAACAGCGTCAGGCATGCCCCGCTTGCAAACCTCGATCGCTTTCTCTCCATCTTCGGCTTCGAGAATCTGAAAATCGAGACCTTCCAGAATTCGCCGAGCCACTTTGCGGATCACGCTCGAATCGTCGACGATCAAACATGTTTTCATTTTACTGCCTCTGCATCTCGTTCCCCCAAAGGGGCGTTTCCAGTTTCGTTTCTCGTTTTTGTTTTGCTGCCATGCTCACGCGGCGAGCTTGTCGGGACTTATCTCCAGGACGCGATCGACGTCGAGCACCACCATCAACTGTCCGTCGAGGCGGTGGACGCCACCGGCCATCTTGGCCATGCGCGGGTCGAGGTTGACCGGGTTCACTTCGCATCCATCATCGGCAAGCTTGAGAACTTCGCCGATATTGTCGATCAGAAGGCCGTAGGATTCGCCGCGCAGATCTACGCCGATGGCCATCGGGGGACCTTCATCTTCATTCTTCGGCAAGCCGAGGCGCGCACGCATGTCGATCGCGGTCACGATACGTCCGCGAAGATTGAGCACGCCCGCGACGTCGTCCGACGACAGAGGAACGCGGGTCATGCGCTCGGGCATGAACACGTCCTGCACACGCGCAATCGGTAAGCCGAATAGCTGGCCGCCGATCATCGCTGTCACGTATTCTGTGATGCCCTTGTCGGATGCGTCGAGATGATCTTCCATTTCCATATCCTCACGCCGCCTGGTTCATTTCGGCGGTCTGTTCTTTCAGCGCCGCAATCAGCCCAGGCCGATCGAATTTCGCGACGTAGTCGTAGAAACCCGCCTGACGTCCGCGTTCGATAGCGGCCGGCGAAATCAACGACGACAACGCAATGATCGGCATTTCGCCCATCCGCTGGTCGGCACGAATGGCTTCGGCGAATTCGAATCCGTTCATCTCCGGCATCTCGATATCGGTCAGCACGACGTCGAAATCCCTGCCCGACCGAAGCAGACCTAAACCTTCGTGCGCGCTCTGCGCGACCGAGACACGATAACCGGCGGCTTTGAGAACGGGCGCCAGCATGTTGCGGAAGAACGCGGAGTCATCGACCAATAGAATGCTCTGCGCTGTCACCGACGGGCGGATTTCCTTGCGGCTGAACCAGTCGGCGAATGCCATCGGCAGGAAGTGACCGACATCGATCACTTCCGTCGCCTGCTCCTTGATGACCGCAGAGCCGAGGATACCCTCCTGTGAACTCGTGACCTCGATATTCAGATGCTCCTCGACGATGTCGATGATCTCATCGACGACGAGACCCATCGAGCGTCCATCGTCCGCGAACACCAGAATAGGCTGAACGCCACTCTCGCGAATTGCAACGCCTTCGATCTGAACCAGCGGCATGAGCTGCTCACGGTACTGGACCATATGACGGCCGTTGGAGAATTCGATCTTCTCGACGGCAATTTCTTCAAGACGGGTCACCAATTCGAGAGGCACCGCTTTCGGCTGTTGCGATCCGGCGCGGAACACGAGCAAAGATGTCAGAGCCTCAACCGCATTGACCTTTGCTGCTGCGTTTTCGTCAGCGATTTCATTCTGCGTGGCAATCGAAGTGCCAAGCGACTGCGCGATGCCGTTCGGATCGACAATCATAATGACCGCGCCGTCGCCCAAAATGGTGTTTCCGGAAAACATTCCAATATGACGCAGCTTGGTGGACATCGGCTTCACGACGATTTCTTCGGTGTGGAAGACGCCATCGACGACAATGCCGAACGTCTGGCTGCCGACCTGCGTGACGACAATGGAGCCGTTTTCAGGATCAGATGAGGTGCCGTCGTCGATCTTCAGGAGCTTC
>JAPLPA010000140.1 GCA_026400415.1 Afipia sp.
CGTCCGGGACAAGTGCAAGGCCGGAGGACCTGATCGACGCCCGCTTTCCGGTGTTCGCCACCGGCCGCGGCGGGCAATTCACCTATCACGGCCCCGGCCAGCGGGTCGTCTATCTGATGCTCGATCTCAAGCGGCGGCGGCCCGATGTGCGCGCTTACGTCGCCAATCTCGAACAGCTCGCGATCCAGACTCTTGCCGCTTTCAAGGTGCGCGGTGAGCGGCGCGAGGATCGCGTGGGCGTTTGGGTGTTGCGGCCCGAAAAGGGCGATGGCCATGAAGACAAGATCGCGGCTATCGGTGTCAGACTGAAGCGCTGGGTGACGCTGCACGGCATCTCGATCAACGTGGAGCCGGACCTGACGCATTTTTCGGGCATCGTGCCCTGCGGTGTCGAGGAAGCGCATTTTGGCGTCACGAGTTTGGTCGATCTCGGATTGCCCGTCACGATGCACGACGTCGATGTGGCGTTGAAAAAATCCTTCGCCGATATTTTCGGCGGTTAGGCGAATTCCAAAATCAGCGCATCGACGGCCAATGTAGCGCCGGGTGACGCGTGGACTTTCTTAACAACGCCGTCGCGCTCTGCGCGCAACACGTTCTGCATTTTCATCGCTTCGATGACCGCGAGCGTCTCACCCGACTTGACGTCCTGCCCTTCAGTAACGGCAATCGAGATCACCAGACCCGGCATCGGGCACAGCACCTTTTTGCCGGTGTCGGCCTTCGATCCCACCGGCATCAGACGCGCCGAGGCTGCCTCCGTTTCCGTGAAAACCTGCGACGCAACTTCATACCCCTGATGGGCCAGCCTGAAACCGTTCGCCATCGGCCGTACCTGGACCGCCAGCGAGTGCCCGTCGAGCGTGCCGTGCCAGACGCCCTCACCCGGCTTCCAGTTCGAGGCGAGCGCGTGAGGATGGCCCAGCGCGCCGTTCGCATCCACAAACCTGACAAGAACCTTGTCACCCTCGCGCGCCACTTCAAGAAACAATTCGTCGCGGTTGAGCCATACCGAACGGCGGCGCTCGCGCGCGACGATGCGACCGTTCATCTGTCCGGAAATCTGGCGTTTCCGTTCGCCGAGCACATGATCGATGGCTGCAGCCACCGCTGCAATGCGCCGCGCGATCTCGCCGTCCGGTGCGCGCGCCCCGAAGCCCTTCGGAAATTCTTCCGCGATGAAGCCCGTCGAGAGATTGCCGCTGCGCCAGCGCGGATGATTCATGAGCGCTGAGAGGAATGGAATGTTGTGACGAATGCCGTCGATATAGAAAGCATCGAGCGCATTCGACTGCGCCTCAATGGCTGCTGCCCGCGACGGCGCATGTGTGACCAGCTTGGCAATCATCGGATCGTAATAGATCGAGATTTCGCCGCCTTCAAAGACGCCGGTATCGTTGCGGACTGTAATGCCATCCACCTTCGATTCCGCAGGCGGGCGATATTTCACGAGACGGCCTATGGAAGGCAAAAAATTACGGAAAGGATCTTCTGCGTAAACACGCGATTCGACTGCCCACCCCGTCAACGACACATCCTTTTGCGACAAAGCCAATTTCTCGCCCGCCGCAACGCGGATCATCTGCTCGACGAGATCGACGCCGGTAACGAGCTCTGTCACCGGATGCTCGACTTGCAGCCGCGTGTTCATTTCCAGAAAATAAAAACTCTTATCTTGAGCGGCGACGAACTCAACCGTTCCGGCAGAGTCGTAGTTCACGGCTTTCGCCAGCGCGACCGCCTGCTCGCCCGTCTGGACAACCCGGACAAGCACTGGAAGTTCAACGTGAGCGACCTGGACGAGCGGGCCCGCTGGGCCGACTACGAGGTGGCGTTCGAGGCGATGCC
>JAPLPA010000196.1 GCA_026400415.1 Afipia sp.
AACTGGCGGCGCGTGCGCGATTCCGAAGGCGCGGAAGGCTGGGTCTATCATTCGCTGCTGTCGGGAAAGCGAACCGCTGTCATCACCATGAAGCAGAAGGACGCGCTCGCGCCGCTATACGACAGCGCCGATCCGCAAAGTGCGGTTGCGGCGAAACTTCAAGTCGGCGTGCTGGCGCAGGTCAAGCGCTGCAAGGACGGCTGGTGCCGGGTGACGGGCAGCGGCTTCGATGGCTGGATCGAACAGCAGCGGCTGTGGGGAGTTTATGCCGACGAGAAGGTGGACTAGCGCGAAAAGGATTTAGCGCTTCTTGCGCAGGCGCACGACCATATCGATGCGGCTGATTTCGTAGCCTTCCGGCACTTCAGGCATCTTCTGCAAAACGAGGTTGGGGTCGGGTATATCGACCAGCTCGTGATTGCCTTCCATATAAAAATGATGATGCGCGCTCGTGTTGGTATCGAAGTAAGTCTTGGTACCATCGACGCTGACCTGGCGCAGAAGTCCGGCTTCGGTCAACTGATTGAGCGTGTTGTAAACGGTCGCGAGCGACACCGGCACTTTGGCGTGGGTCGCTTCTTCGTAAAGCATTTCGGCGGTGAGGTGGCGTCCGCCTTTGCCGAACAGCAGCCAGCCCAGCGCCATGCGTTGACGGGTCGGGCGCAAGCCAACCGACTGCAGCATCTCGTTGACATCGTGCCATGGGCATCCGGTCAACATCGGCGCGTGGCCGTGACCTGACGATTCCTTGGTTCTGTCGTTGGCGACGACTTCACTCATACTGTTACAGGCACACGCCTGCCCTCATCCAGAAACGCGATTGGTCGCATTATAGGAACGCATGCCGTTACATGCAAGTTTTTCGCAACTGGATCAGAGGCTTGGAAGCGCTGAATTGGCCTTAATTTAAGGGATTTAGCCCGCTTTGACGGGCAATGCGGCTATGTTAGAGGTCCACTAAGCCGCCGCATCGGGGGCATGCCAAAAAGGACAGCAGAATGACCGAGCGCAAAGGCAACTTCACCTATGAGGAGTTGCTGGCCTGCGGTCGAGGCGAACTGTTTGGGGCGGGCAATGCACAGCTTCCGCTGCCGCCCATGCTGATGTTCGACCGCATTACCGAAATTGCCGATACCGGTGGCGAGTATGGCAAGGGCATTATCCGCGCCGAATTGGACGTAAACCCCGAGCTCTGGTTTTTTGGTTGCCACTTCAAGGGCGATCCTGTGATGCCGGGGTGCCTCGGCCTGGATGCGTTGTGGCAGATGGTTGGCTTCTTTTTGGGCTGGTCGGGCGGCGCGGGACGTGGACGCGCCCTCGGGCTTGGCGATTTGAAATTTTCAGGTCAGGTTTTGCCGAATGTCACGAAGGTCATGTATGGCATCGACGTCAAGCGCGTGATGCGTGGCAAATTGGTTCTGGGCATCGCTGACGGGTGGCTTTCATCGGATGGCGAGATTATCTATCGAGCCAAGGATCTGAAGGTTGGGCTGTTCCAGCAGCCGGAAGCCGCAATGAAGCCCGGAACGTGATGCACTTTGCGCTGACTGAGTAGGAACTGGCGCTCCAATTTGCGCCGTAAGACCAAACAACAAAGAGGGCGAGGCGATCATGAGGCGGGTTGTCGTCACGGGGATGGGCATCGTCTCATCCATCGGTAACAACACTCAGGAAGTGCTGGCTTCTCTCTACGAAGCTAAGCCCGGAATTTCCCGCGCGGAGGACTACGCGAAGCTCGGCTTTCGTTCGCAGGTTCACGGCGCGCCGTCTCTCAATCCGTCTGAGGTGATCGATCGCCGCGCGATGCGGTTCCTCGGCGAGGGCGCTGCGTGGAATCATGTCGCGATGGAGCAGGCGATCCGCGATTCGGGTCTGGAAGAAAAAGACATCTCCAATCCGCGCACCGGCATCATCATGGGGTCGGGCGGACCGTCGGCACGGACCATCGTCGAGGCTGCCGACATCACCCGCACCAAGGGTCCGAAACGCGTCGGGCCGTTTGCCGTGCCGAAAGCCATGTCATCGACCGCGTCAGCGACCCTCGCGACCTGGTTCAAGATCAAGGGCGTCAACTATTCGATCTCGTCGGCCTGCGCGACCTCCAACCATTGCATCGGCAATGGCTATGAGACGATTCAGATGGGCAAGCAGGATATTGTTTTCGCGGGCGGTTGCGAGGAACTCGACTGGTCGCTCTCGGTATTGTTCGACGCGATGGGAGCGATGTCGTCGAAATACAATGACACGCCATCGACCGCTTCGCGCGCCTACGACGTCAGTCGCGACGGCTTTGTGATTGCGGGCGGCGCGGGTGTCATCGTTCTGGAAGAGCTTGAACACGCCAAGGCGCGTGGCGCCCGTATCTATGGCGAAATCATCGGTTACGGCGCAACGTCCGACGGCTATGACATGGTGGCACCTTCGGGCGAGGGCGCGGAGCGCTGCATGAAGATGGCGCTGGCCACGACGGGCGGTATCAAGATCGACTACATCAATCCGCACGCCACTTCGACACCTGCGGGCGACCCGCCGGAGATGAATGCGATTCGGAATGTGTTCGGCGCGGGTGAGAAGTGCCCACCGATCTCGGCGACGAAATCGTTGACCGGGCATTCGCTCGGCGCGACAGGCGTGCAGGAGGCGATCTACTCCCTACTGATGATGCAAAACGGGTTCATCTGCGAGAGCGCCAATATCACCGAACTCGATCCGGCATTTGCCGATATGCCAATTGCGCGCAAGCGCATTGACGGTGCCAAGATCAATGCGGTGTTGTCGAATTCATTTGGCTTCGGTGGCACCAACGCAACGCTCGTGTTCAAGCGGCTCGACGCGTAACTTTTTTATCTCATCGAAGAATTTTGAGTAGCGTGACAGGATTTCACATGGCTGGGCTTCAGGGACTCATGCAAGGCAAGCGCGGGCTCATCATGGGCGTCGCCAACGACCATTCCATCGCATGGGGCATCGCGCAGGCTCTCCATACGCAGGGAGCCGAACTGGCTTTCACCTATCAGGGCGAGGCGCTCGGCAAGCGCGTGAAGCCACTCGCTCAGTCTCTCAACTCCGATCTGGTGCTGCCTTGCGATGTCGAGGACATCAAATCGGTCGACGAAACATTTGCGGCGCTTAGGAAAAAATGGGGCGCGTTGGATTTTCTCGTCCATGCCATCGGCTTTTCGGACAAGAATGAATTAAAGGGCCGCTACGCCGACACCACGCGCGATAATTTTTCGCGCACGATGGTGGTTTCCTGCTTCTCGTTTACCGAAGTGGCCAAACGTGCCGCCGACATGATGCCCAATGGGGGCGCGATGGTCACGTTGACGTTCGGCGGTTCCACGCGCGTGATGCCGAACTATAACGTCATGGGCGTTGCCAAAGCAGCGCTGGAAGCATCGACCCGGTATCTTGCTGTCGACTTCGGCAAGCAGGGAATTCGAGTCAACGCGATTTCGGCAGGTCCGATCCGCACGCTGGCTGGTTCAGGCATCGGCGATGCCCGTGCGATGTTTGCGTTCCAGCAGAAACATTCACCGCTCGGGCGTGGCGTCACGCTCGATGAACTCGGCGGCACGGCGCTTTATCTGCTGTCGGACATGTCGGGCGGCGTGACCGGCGAAACCCATTTCGTCGATTCCGGCTACAACATTATCTCGATGCCTCACCCGGATGCTTTGAAGGCGGCAGGTGAGCTGTAACGCCTAGCCCGCCGCGATTGCTGCCGCGCGCTGAAATGCCGGCCGCGCCGAACACCTTTCAATATAGCGATCGAACGACGGCCGCGTCGGCACCATCTTGAAAATCTTGATTGCGAAGTTCAGTCCTGAGCAGATGACGACGTCGGCGGCCGAAAACTCTTCGCCGAGAATCCACGGCCCTTTTTCCACGGCTGCGTCGAGCACGTCGAATACCTGCGTGGCTTCACCCCAACCCGCCATCATGCTGGGCACCTGCATCTTTGTATAAAGCTGCATAATTGCCGCTTCGATGTTGGCCGCGAAGAACAGCCAATAGAGAAATTTCGTTCGTCTGGGATCGCCAATCGGCGGCGCGAGCTTCGCTTCCGGATAGCGATCGGCAACATAGGCGCAGATCGCCGCAGCCTCGGCCATCGTTGCGTTGCCGTCCTTCAGCGCAGGCACCTTGCCCATCGGGTTGATGGCAAGATAGTCGGGTGACTTCTGAGCATTCACCGACATATCGACAAGCGCGCGCTCATAAGGTTGGCCTGCTTCTTCCATCATCCAGAGCGCGGAGAACGACCGCGTTCGCGGTGCCCAATAGAGCTTCATCATCAGATACTTCTTCTCGAACCGAGGGCGTTTCTATCCTGACAATCTATCCAGCAACGCACTTGCACACAAACCGCCGTGCTGTTGAGAACTAGGGTCTGGCTGTTCCCGCGGCTTGATGACGGATAGATGACCGGTAATAGAATCACTCATCGGCTCGCTGATTTGCGGGTCTTTAAGCCGGGGGGTTTTCATCATGTTTGATTCCAGAGAACTTGGAGCGGAATTTGTCGGTACATTTGCGTTGGTTTCGGCAGTGTGCGGCGCAGGTTTGTTTTCAGCGCCAAGTGCGGGATTGATCGCAGTTGCGTTTGCGGTGGGGCTTTCGGTCCTGGCGATGGCCTACGCGGTTGGTGGGATTTCAGGAGCGCACTTCAATCCAGCCGTGACAATCGGATTGGTTGCGGCAGGACGTTTTGATTCACGTCGTGCGCCTGGGTACATCATCGCGCAAGTGCTCGGTGGTGCCGCTGCTGCCGTGGTTTTCTGGTTTATCCTGTCGGGGCTTCCCGCGGGCAAATGGAATACGTTCACCGCCATCTCGAATGTCTACGCGGGCCCAGCTCTAGTTTCGGCGGGGTTGCTTGAAGTCGTCATCACAGCTTTGTTTGTATTCATTATCGTGAGCGTGACGGCAGCAGGGGCACCTGCGGGCTTTGCGCCCATCGCAATCGGACTAGCGCTGGTGCTGTTTCACC
>JAPLPA010000348.1 GCA_026400415.1 Afipia sp.
GGAAACGACCCAACAATTCCAGCCTTGCATTGCGCAATAACGAGATCGGGACCAGAGACAATGAATAACGGCGAGCCGATCGCCGGAATGGAAAGACGATTCTTGAACAACGCAGGCATCGACATACGACAATCCTCTTTGCAAATTCCGCATGGCGAACGTTGCCGTACGCAACATGCCAAGGCAATTGTGCTGCGGTCATACGAGGTGCGCGGGCAGGAGGAAAGAGGCTACGCTTATTGGCAGACGGCGCGGGTGACGAAATTTTCGGTCCTGCAAGCCCCGGCGCCGGAGAAATACGAACTGGCGGAGCATTTCTGCGACGTCTCGATGTCGGTGCTTCGCCCTTCCTTGAAGCCTTTTTCCTTGCACAGGTTGTCCGAGGCGATCTTGCAGTCGGGAGCACCGTTGCCGGCCGGAGGGCATATGGCGCGGCCGCTGACTGTCTTTGCCGAGAGCGAGGGCGTGATACCACTCAGGCTGTCGGTCGCGCCTTTCGCAGTGTTGTTGATGCCTTCGAGGGTGTCTTTGGCGCTCGGCAACTTCGAAGTCAGCCCGGATGCGGAATCCTTGATACCCGTCGCAGAGTCCTTCAGCAGCTTGCCGAGTTCTTCGACAAGTCCGGGATTGCTGCGTTCAGGCTGAGAGGGTGCCGGCTGAGGCTCGGAAGGCGGTTGCGGCGGCGCTAGTTGTTGCTGGGCCGGTACCGGCTGCTGCTGAGTCCACGCCGTAGTCTGCACAAACGCAAATATAGCGAAGACCGCCGCCGTCAACGCCACGCGCCGCAGCAAGCATGCGCTCAATTCGCCGACCTGTCCGAACATCTGCACAGAATATCCCGCCATCACGGCAAGGAAAAGACATATCGGTCAGAACATCCGGAAGGCGATGATAAAGCCGACAACGATGACGCCAGCACCGATCGCCACCCATAAACCGAGGCGCTTTTCAATGACTTCACGGATCCAGGTGCCGTAACGATTGAGCAGAATGGCGACAATAAAAAACCGGCCGCCCCGCGCGATAACCGAGAAAATGACGAACAGCAGCAAATTGTAGTTGGCGAATCCCGACGTGATGGTCACGAGCTTGTAGGGGATCGGGGTGAGGCCTTTGAGCAGAATGATCCAGGCACCGTATTCGGCGTAGGATGCACGGAAAGCATCGACCTTGTCGCCGTAGCCGTAAAGATTGATCAGCCATTGCCCAACCGAATCGTAGAGCAAGGCACCGATGGCGTAGCCCACCACTCCGCCCGCGACAGAGGTCACCGTGCAAACCAGCGCGTAAAGCCACGCCCGTTGCGGCCGCGCCAGCGACATCGGAATCAACATCACATCCGGCGGAATTGGGAAGAAAGAGCTTTCCGCGAACGACACCGCCCCCATCAACCAGAGGGCGTAGGGCTTCTCGGCGGCAGCTATGCACCAATCGTAAATTCTTCTCAGCATCGCGCGATGAACCACCGTGGCGCAGATTTGTCCATGTGTTGAATTGCTTTTGAATGAAGGGCAGACGCGGAAATGTCAGCGCCGCTTCTTCAAGCGGGCTACATTAAGCGCGACAATTGGTCGCCGCGCGGGTGCACGGCCGTCGGATGGTTTGATTTTTGCGACGACCTTGGTTGGCATCATCGGTTGAGGTTTGCCGGAAGAACGCTTCGGCAGCTTTTCCGCAATGCCTTGGGTGCGTTCGCGACGATCCATTTCGTCCCACACTTGCTGAGGGCGAACACCGGCTGCAACCCAGAGAACAGATAGATTGTAGAGAAGATCGGCGCTTTCGCGGACCACTGCGTCCGCCTTGCCATTGACGGCATCGATCACGACCTCGATGGCCTCTTCGGCAAGTTTCTTGGCCATTTTCGCCGGGCCGCGTTGAAACAAACGCGCGGTGCGCGACGTCGCAGGATCGAGATCCTTGGCCGCCACCACTGCCCGATAAAGCCGCTCCAGCGAATCGCTCATGGCATCAAGCTAGTCAAAATTTCTCGCCATCGTGTTAACGGCCATTTCCCAAGCGGCTGAAAATGCTGCCGAAAAGGCAAATTCGCCGGGATTTCTCCCGGCGAATGGCGTCACGTGGCAAAAATCGCAAACTCAATACGGGTTGTAATAGCCCGACCCGTAATAACCGGGCGAGCCATAATAGCGACCGCCGTAGTAAGGATTGCCGCCGTAATAGTAGTTCTGGCGGTAGTAATCCTGGCGCTGCTGGTTGGCGATCACGGCACCCACCGTGCCGAGCGCGAGGCCCATAAACGCCAGTCCCGCAGCGTTATTCCGATAGCCGCGGCGGGCATAGCGCCGCGCGCTGATGTCGGTTGTGTCGCTGACTTTAATTTGCGGCGTGGAGGCGGCAGGCTGCGCCTGTGCAGTCTGTGGCGCGCTCGTCACCGTCAGAGCCATCGCTGCCGCGAGTGCAAGAGCCGTCAAACTCGTAAACTTGACCATCGTAACGTCCTTCCGGGTCATCCATGGCCCAAACAGGCCGGTTGAAGGGAAACCCTTGAACTTACATTGGGTTCCCGCACCTGAATGCAAGCTGAAGGACGCAAAGCGCCGAATGGCCAAATTGTCACGGA
>JAPLPA010000578.1 GCA_026400415.1 Afipia sp.
CGACATATTCGGCGCCCTGTCGGTTGCCGTATTTCTTTTTTCTATTGAGCGGAAATGGCGGCGACGTAAAGATCAACGCCACCTTGCCAGTGTATTTTTTTGCAAACGGCGATTCCAGAAACTGCTCCGCAGTTCCCCAATACATTTGACCTTTTTTAGTCTTGTAAGACTTTTTGATTTTCCTGGGATGCGTCTTGGTATGTTTTGATGCAGAGATGGGACCAGCACTGGCTATCTTTTTTGCCGGCCGCTTCCCATCCTTCTTTTTCTTACGCGGCGGCATCCAAATCCCCTGACTACTATTGACTTCAATTATCTAGCCCGGTGAGACGAGCTTTCATTTCAGTTTCCATTTTCGGCGAGTGTAGAGATTACACATTCAGATGACCGCGTAGGCTTCGCAAAAGTTCGCCATTTTGTTTCGCGTGCGGCAAGGCATCCATTCACGAACCAAGTAGAGCACGTTACTGTTGCCGCCGACATGCTTAATCGGCTTGTCGCGGTCCATCCAGTGATGCAGGCCGCAGGTGCAACGACACTTGATCCTTTAATTTTGCCGGTCCAGTCGGAAGATCCTCGGCCCGTCGAGGTCGTGCTCTTTCGGTGCGCGGGCGCGTGGGTCGTGCAGGACGTCTTCCCACCACTCCTCGTCGTCGGGACGGCCCTCGCGCATATGTACTGCACCCTGTGGGATTGACTTTATGTTCATGTTTTGTTCTATTGCCCCACTGTCCGTTGTTCAAGGGCTCCCATGAACCAGCAGATCGAGAAATACCTGGACGATCAGGCCCAAGCGATCGACGACGACATGAACAAAGCGCTCGCAATCTGCGGCGGCGACGTGATGAAGGCGCTGCGCATTACGCTCATTGCCAACGCGTTCCTCGAAAAAAAAATCGAACATCTCTCCGCTGAAGTGTCGGCGGGCTACACGAGGCGCAAATCCGCCCGCTAATTGGCAGGGCTACAAGTTGAAGGTTGAAACCCTTGCCGTCGTCGTGCGCCCACGCGGCACCGATCTTAGTCCAGAATGCCTCCTTGCCATCACCTCGACCATGAACGCGTAGAACGCGGGGTGCTAGCGAAGACAAAAAAATGCAGAGTTTTTCATCAGTCTTCAAACGGTAGCCAGACTACAACCGGCATCAGGCGTGCCCCGGGCAAACCGAAGCTGTGGCCTGCGCATCCGGACCGTGGGGATAACCGGCGCGAGGTGAAGGCGCGCCGCGGTATTCTCAAGGTATGACTGACGAACAACCGCGAACGGCCGCGTCCAGTCGCGAACGTTCGCCCGAAGAGCAGTATTCCCTCTCCGTCGAGCAGACTGCCGAACTCTACGCCGAGGCCGGCCACCCCCGGACGATCCGCGCCGTGCAAAAATACTGTGCCCTATCCAAGCTCGATTGCCACAAGGTCGAGACGCCGACCGGTGAAAAATATCTGGTCGCTCCTTACTCGGTGACGCGCCACATTGGTTACATCAATGAGGTGCGAACAGTCGCGAACAGTCGCGACCAGACGCGAACGGTCGCGTCCGTTCGTCCCCTAGAAATCAAAGCTGAGCCGCCGCCTGTGCCACCCGCAAACGGTAGCGAACAGCCGCGAATAGACGCGGCTGTTCGCGACAAAGAAGATCGCTATGTGGCGCGACTTGAAAGCGAGAACGAATTCTTGCGCGGCCAAATTGATGTGAAAGACACGCAGATCGCGGAAATGACGGAACGCACGCGAGAAACAAATATGCTTGTTGCCGGGCTGCAAAAATTGCTCGCGCCGTTGCTCTCCGCGCCAGGGGAAAGACGAACCCAAGATGGAGGTGGTGGTGTGGGCGCGTAGCGCATCCACAGCCCTGCATCCGGCGGCGCGCTCCATGCCGTATAATTGGCTCACCGATATGGAGCCGGCACAACGACAATCAAAAGTGGACCAAGGCGCTCAAGTTGCCGAGCCGGTCTACCTGGAAAACACTTTGCTTCGCGTGTTTGGCGTTCTCTTCTGCCACGATCCGAAACGTGCGCGGCTGCGGAGCGGAACCATAGCGATCAATAGGGGAGTGAGGGAGAAAAATGTCGCGGTGCGGCTCGATGCTGAATACGGGCAGCCCGGACCGTTCGCGCACAAAGTCGCGATGGCCATCATTCGTAAACAGTCCGGCTTCGGACGGCCCGCCCAAAAGCAGATTTCATTTTCACAGCGCGAATTGGTCCGGCTTACCGGCCGGGCCAACTGGGGTGGCAGACATAGCGAAGAACTGGCGTTGGCGCTCAAACAAATCCGCTACACCCATATTCTTGCGCACTTTAAAATTGGGGATCGCTACACCGAACATGACTTCAGTTTATTTAATGAAATAATGCTGGAGCGCCGCGCATCACATCACGATCCCATCGTAGCCTGTACGATTGTTCTTGCAGACCCCATCATTCAATCGCTTAACGACCGGCATTTCACATGTCTCAACCATGCCCTGATGCAGCAACTAGGAACGATAGGGCAAGCCCTCTACATGCGCTTGTTCTTTCACTTCGCCACACATTTTGACGGTCACCACCGCGACCGGCTCACTTTCAAAAAGCGCTACGACGACATTTGCGCCGAATGGCTGGGTGGGCTCACCGTCCTCAAATTCAAATCCAAAATCATCGGGGAGCAACTCGGCTCCCATTTGGATCAGTTGGTGCGGACGGGCTTTCTCGCTTCGTACAACATTGCGCCGGCCGAAAGGCGTGACGGCTTCGTTTTGTCTTTCAGACCGGGTTCTACCTTCTTTGCCGATTACCAACGCTTTTATGCCAACCGCGCCCAGGGCGAAATTCAGTTCAAATTTCACGAAGAGAGCCAGGAGATAGGGGAGCCTCATCGGGTGGCTTATCTATTCGCGGAGAAGCGAACCGGCCAAAAGCGCGACCGCGTGCC
>JAPLPA010000110.1 GCA_026400415.1 Afipia sp.
ATTGCGGAATGCTTCACGGATGGTCTCCATTTAACGAGGTGCCACACGTTAGCCCTGTCAAAAGCCAAATCGCAAGCGGCGGGAAGTAGGGCTGCATCGCGTGGGTGGATATTGCCGGGAAAACGATCCTGCGCTAGGCCGGATGCGAGTTCAAAAATTCAAAAGACACCGGGGCAGGGAAATGGCGACGAACAAAAAGAAGCTGATGATCGTTGAATCGATGGCACCCGATGGATGGGCGTTGTTTCGTGAGCGGAGCGACATAGAGGCGATCGAGTTCTCCAACGCTATTTCGGCTGCGGATTTCAACGCGCTGCTGAAGCAGCATGCGCCGGTCAACGGTGTCGCGCTCGGGGGCACAGGTTTTGGCCAAAACGAAATCGTATCGTCTGGCGAGATGATGGTCGTGGCACGTATCGGCGTCGGTTACGATGCGGTCGATGTGACTGCGCTGAGCGCTAAAAAAATTCCGCTGATGACGACCGGCATCGCAAACTCCCCTTCGGTCGCGGAATGCGCTCTCTTTATGATGCTGGCACTGGCTAAGCGCGCCGCCGAATTGGACACGCTGGTGAAGAGCGGGAACTGGAATGCGCGGCTTAAAACCATCCCCTATGACCTGCTTGGCAAGACCGCTTTGGTTATTGGCTTTGGCCGCATAGGCAGCAGATTGGTGAAGCGGCTTGTGGCGATGGAAATGAACGTGCTGGTTTACGACCCGTTCAAATCCGCTGCCGACGTGAAAATCGCGGATGCAGAGTACGTCACCGACCTCAATGCGGCCATCGCGCGATGCTGCGCGATTGGCTCACATGAAACCGACCGCCTATCTCATCAATACGGCGCGGGGCGGTATTGTCAACGAGGCAGCGTTGTACGACGCCCTCGTCAAAGGCAAGATTGCCGGAGCCGGCATCGACGTCTTCGAAAAAGAGCCGCCACCATCGGATAATCCGCTATTCAAATTGCAAAACGTCATCACAGCACCGCATGTCGCGGGCGTGACGCGCGAGGCGCTCGATCGCATGGGGTTGCAGACGGCAAAAAATATTTTGAGCGCGCTCGATGGAAATCCGATTCGCGAGAACGTCATCAATCAGGACGTGTTGGGTTAAGAGCGCGCATAATGTCATTGCAGAACCGTGTGACGCCGTTCGGAGACGTCGTTTCCACGACGCATCGCGGTCGTTTTACGGGCAACAGAGGAATTATCCACGATCCGGCGACGCGGACGTTGCTCAATCGGCGCTGGTCGTCGAAGGCTTGGATTATCTGCGTCTGCGAGTTCAGAGGCCGCAGGCGCAAAGTGATGAGCAGGCGAAGCTGGACCGAGTTGTTCTTTCTCGACGAGGCAACTGCGTTTGCGGCTGGACATCGCCCCTGCTTTTATTGCCGGCGCGCCGACGCCGTGAAGTTTCGCGACGCGTGGAGTAAGGGGAATCGCAGCGGTGGCGTTTCCGCCAAGGATATTGATACGACGCTTCACGCCGAAAGGCTCGATCATCGCGTTAGACGTGTGCACGCGCTTCGTATGCCTGTGCTCCAATTGCCGGATGGAGCGATGGTAGCAAAAGGTGAGCAAAGCTATCTCGTCAAAGCCGGTGAAACGTGGCTCTGGTCATTTGCAGGTTACAGGCGCGCTTCATTGGATGAACAATACGTGAAGCTCTTAACGCCGCCTTCGACAGTGAGAGCGTTTCGCGCAGGATATCGCCCAGTGTTCGATCCGGATGGGTTCAACTCGAATTGAACTGGCTTAACTTTAACAATCATGTCGGCGTCTGTGCGCCGCCTTAACCATTGCGCCTTCTTTCGGTGGCCTTGGCTGGAACCGCAGATCATGTTGGCGGTTGCAATATCGAGGAGGCCACCATGAAAATCGTTGTCGTTGCGGCCGGTCTGACGGCTCTCCTTACAACTGCCGGCTTTGACTACACCGGCTTCTGGGTCATCAAGGATACTCGGCAGCCTAAATGCAGCATCGTGACGTCCAATCCCGTCATCGATGGTCCGATTGGACCGGTGCTTTGGGGAAGCGGGCCTTATCGCAGCGAGCAGGATGCGGAGCTTGCGATAAGCACAATCAGCAGCTGCAACTAGCCCTCAGGACGCCGTCTGCAATTTCATCCGCCCCGCGACTGAACGGACCTTGCGTGGCGCTGCGCGCCAGATGGAAATCACGGACAATATGCTGATGCCGATGCCGATCGAAAATGCCACGATATAGTTGCCGTAAATATCGTGCAGCAGTCCGGTGATCCAAGGACCAGCAGCACCACCCGAGAAGGCTGCAAACATGATCGTGGCGAAGATCGTGCCGAAGTTTCTGCCCTGGAAGATCTCCAAAACTACCGCACCCATGATGGATGTTACGCCGTAGCCTAGAAACCCCTGTGCGAACACCATGACATAGACCAGCAGCAATGTCGGCGTGTACTGGAGTGCGATCAACGCAATAAAGCAGATTCCAAAACCCAAGGTCGAAATGGTCCATATCCATTCGCGCCCGATCCGATCGGACAGGTGTCCAAGTGCAATTTGTCCCGGAATTCCGAACAGACTGACCAGTCCAAGCGCCCACGCCGCCGTTGTGGATGTGAATCCAATCTCGACGAGGTATTTCGTCTGGTGAACCTGAACCGCATACCAGACGTAAAGCCCGCAAAAATATCCCAGTGACAGCCACCAGAACCGCGCGGTCCCCATTGCGCGGGTGAGTGTCCAGTCGGTCGCCGCCCATTCCGCGTCGACAATGTTCGACAGGGCTGCACCTGCGTGGACGTCCGGTGCCGGATTGCCGTCAGGTTGCAAGCCCATATCCTCTGGGCGTTTGCGCAGCAGGAGATTGAGCGGAAAGAGCACGACAAGAACAGCGATGCCCATGGCAAAGCTTGCCGAGCGCCAGCCGGTGTGGTCGATCATTGACTGCATCCACGGCAGCAGTGTGATTGAGCCGACTCCGACACCCGCAAATGCCAGCCCGACCGCAAGGCCGCGTCGTCTGACAAACCAGTTCGGCAGAAACAGCGATTGGCCGGAATATCCAAGACAGATACTGCCGCTGCCCACGAGTACGCCTATCGTCAGATAAAGATGCCACGGCTCTGTCGTGAACGGCGCAAGCAGCAACCCGCTTGCCATCAGGAATACCCCAAG